>NZ_JBSFLZ010000024.1:0-63678 GCF_053599315.1 Saccharopolyspora sp. NPDC000995 | reverse complement strand
TACCCGGCGCCGAAGCCATCCTCAAACTCCGCGCCCTGACCACCAACGGCGACTTCGACGACTACTGGACCTACCACCTGTCCCGAGAACAACACCGCAACCACCCCACCCACACCCTCCACACCGCCGCCTAAACCTCACTCCAAAAGAGCCACACCCATATCAATGGCCATCTGCGCATTTTAAGAGCCGCGCCGCAACTGCTGGTCAAGTTGTAGATGATCTTGCCCGGTTCGCCGCTCAGGTGGGGGGCCGGGCCTTCTTTTCCGGGGCGGCTCATGCACGTGGTACAACGCCGAGTGCAGGCGCTCATCGTTGCACCACCGCTCGACCCCGGCGAAGTCACGTCAGGGACCTTGCGTTCGATCAACTCGGCCTTGAACATGCCGTTGAGGCCCCGGTCATAGCTGATACAACCCCAGTTTCTTCAGAAAGATGCCACTGGGGTGCCGAAAAGGCCTTCATCGGGCGTGATGCCCAGGCCAGGACCTTGCGGTCGCTTGATATGGCCGCCTTCGATGCGGATCCCGTTTTCCTGATCGTAATGACCTTCGATGTGGGGGGCCGCCAACCAGACCCCTTCGAACAGCTCAGGTGCCACCGTCGCGCCGATATGGGTGCAGGCGGCGGCGATGATGTCTCCGCCCCAGGAATCGTCGCAGGTATGCGGCAGGTTCCGTGCCGCACAGATGTCGCGGAACGCGCGCATCGGATGCAGCCCGCCGATCCGGGTGACCTTCATGCTGAAGCCATCGACCAGTCCGGTGCCGGCGGCGGTGATCGCCGTATTCAGGCTGGTGCCGTTTTCGTCCATGTAGATGCCGTGGCTGACCTGCGAGCGGATCTTCTGCAGGTCCTCGATGGTGTTGCAGGGCTGTTCCATGACGAAGGGGACGTCCGGGCATTCCCGGCTGAGCCGCAGCGCATCGCGAGTGGTCAGGCTGCGGTTGCCATCCACCGCCAGACGCACCCCCGACCCGCGGGTGACCTCCCAGACCTTGCGGATGGTCTCAATGTCTTCCTCGACAGGCCGTCCGCCGATCTTGACTTGCAGGCGCGGGTATCCCTCGGCACGTTTTTCCGCTGCGACGCGGGCGGTTTCATCCGGCGGGCCGACAATGGTGGAGTAGTAGGACGGCACGCGATCGGTCATCGCGCCACCAAGTAGGTCGGACACGCTTACGCCGAGATGCTTGCCCAGAAGGTCATGGGCGGCGATGTCGATGGCGGCCTTGGCGTAGTTGTGGCCATTGAGCAGACCGTCCATGCGCCGGTGCAACGGTACCGGCAGCACCTCGGCGCCGCTCAGCCCCGGCGCCATTTCGCTCAGTGCCGCCACGGCCCCGGCGGGGTGGGATTCGGCATAGGTGGGGCCGACCGGGCAGGTCTCGCCCCAGCCGACAAGCCCGTTATCGGCCACCAGCTTGACCAGCGTCGTGGACAGAAACCGGACCTCTAAATGGGACATCTTGTAGGGGCCGTTATGGACCGGCAGACCGTGCCGATAGATGTGGATTTCAGCGATCCTCATTGTCCGACCTCCGGAACGGTGAGCACGAGCTTGCCCGTGAACGTCTTGCTGAGAAATTCTTCCAGTGCCCGGCCGATCGCCTTCGGCGGGAAGACCTTGGCGACGCAAGCCCGGATCTCTCCCGCCTCGACGTACGAGACCAGGTTCTCGAAGACCTCGTCCTCCTGAAGGGTGCAATCCACCAGAGTCAGGTCTTTGAGGTAGCGCGTCCGCAGTCGATCTGCGCGATCGGCCCGGCGATCGCCCCGGCCGTCACGTAGCGCCCGCCTCGGCGCAGGATGCCGAGGAAGGCGGGCCATTGCTCGCCCCCACCCACACAAACGAGGTCAACCAGAGCGACGATGTGACGAACTGCGGTGTCGAAATCTGCCAGTACCAGGCGTAGCAGTTCAAGCCTGGATTCGTAGATGACGTGGTCCTGTTCCGTGGCGCACCAGTAGGTGCCTGGGAAGTGCTTCTGGCCTTGGCGCCACCGGAAAGTCCGCCAGGGCACGGCAGTCTGCAGCACGACGGCGTCAACGTCGTCCCGCGACGCGACAACCTCGCCCGCTGCGTTGAACGCCGAAACGCAACAGACGCTTCCCGCGGCTTCAAGCGCGCTAACGGGAGGGTCTCGACCACGTGATCGACAGCCACACCAGATCATCGGCAACCCAGAAGCCGCCCATAAGGATCAGCCACGCACTCCACACAGATGGCCCATCTCACTCTTGCCGCACAAGTGCAGCCGAGGTGCAGTCGGTCGTGAGAAAGTGCAGCCGAAAATGAGACCCTACAAACGCCCGTACTACTCCTGGGCCATGTCGACGAAGCGGCTGTAGTGCAGCTGGTGAGCGACGGTGATCGTGGCCGTCGGACCGGCACGGTGCTTGGCGAGAATCAGGTCGGCCTCGCCCATCCGCGGGTCGTCCCGCTCGAACGCGTCCGGCCGGTGGATAAGGATCACCATGTCGGCGTCCTGCTCCAGCGAACCACTCTCACGCAGGTCCGACAGCTGCGGTCGCTTGTCCGTTCGCTGTTCCGGGCCTCGGTTCAGCTGGGAGATCGCGATCAGCGGGACTTCGAGTTCCTTCGCCAGCAGCTTTAGGTTTCGGGAGAACTCCGAGACCTCCTGCTGGCGGGACTCGACGCGCTTGCCGGACGTCATCAGCTGCATGTAGTCCAGGACGATCAGCTGGATGTCGTGGCGCTGCTTCAGCCGTCGCGCCTTCGCGCGGATCTCCATCATCGTCAGGTTCGGTGAGTCGTCGACGTACAGCGGCGCCTCGCTGATCTCGCTCATCCGCCGCGCCAGCCGCGTCCAGTCGTCGTCGGTCATCCGACCACCGCGCATGTCGCCGAGCCGGATCCGGGCCTCGGCGGAGAGCATGCGCATGACGATCTCGGTGCGCCCCATTTCCAGCGAGAAAATGACGCTCCCAAGCCCATGCTTCACCGACGCTGACCTGGCAATATCCAGTCCCAGTGTGGAGTTGTGGGTGGGAATCATCGAGTGCCCGGCCAGGTAGAGGTGATCTGGCGCGTCGACCTCGACGCACCGTACCGGCACGCTCGAAACAGGGCGTACGTCGATGATGTAGCGCACGCTGGTGCGCCGGGTATTGATGGCGGTCCGCCGCTGCCTGTGGGCCAGGTTCTTGCGGTCGAGCCGGAATACTTCGTCTTCGGCCTTGAAGTTCAGTCGGTAGAAGGTTGGGGTTTGCTCACCGCGGCCACCCACCCGCTTGGTGGTGAGCGAGCAGCTGTAACCGAGGCTGACGATGAGCTCACGGACGTTCAGCGCGAGACGTTCGTTTGTCACGCCGAAGGAAACCGATCCATCGTGTTCAACGGTTCCGTCAGTGTCGAGCAAACCCGCGAGCAAGGCACGTCGCTGTTGCTCGGAGGCACGTAAGTACTCGGTGGGGATGTGTTTGTTTCCCAACACGCCGAGCCCGCGCAACCATGCGGTGAAAGTTCCGTGCCGGTCATGGCAGCCCGGGCAACGCCGACTGATGCCTCGTGGGAGATTGTCACAGTCGATGCAGGTCAGCGGTGGTGGCTCGGTCCCGCGAGATCGTGCTTTCCCCGCGCAGGTGTAGGAGCACACCCGGACGCTGAAGTAGCTCGGAGAGAAACTCGTGCCACAAACGAAGCACTCTCGGGTGCGGGGCGGTTCGGGCATCCTCATCGAGCAACTCATTCGTCCACGTTGGTCTACTTCGAGACCTTCGTTGCCGATGTTGGCCACGATCTGCGGGTCCACCGAGGTGATCCGCGTACCGTTGCCAGGTCCGTCGCCAAGCCAAGCGCCCAGCGTGTACGGCGGCACTAGGAGATCGGCGTGAGGTAGCTCCAGGGGAGCGGGGTTGGGGACGGCGTAGTTCAGGCGTCCGTCTGAGCAATGGAGGCTCTTGTGGATCTCCTCAGTAGTGGCGATCCCGCTGTGCTGGATCGCCGTTGACGCGTTCAAGGGTCGAGTGATCCACTGGTACGGCTCGTCGAAGAACCTCTGTTTGGCGAAAACGGCGATGCGCCGGGTTCCGCTGCGTTTCGGCCAGGAGAAGGGACGGAGGGCTTTCTCGCCGTCCCGCACCTTGGTGACGATGCGGTGCCTCGTGTTGCCAAACGTCTCGCCGCCTAGTGCGAGTGCTTCCTGGGAACTGATGAGCTGGTGTTGCTCCGTCAACGAGTGCTCGTAAGAGGCTTTTACCCGATCGATTGACTCCCGCGACCAGTACAGCGGAGTGTTCGTTTCCGTGATCTGGCGGCGGTGGGCTCGTGTTGTGACCTTCCACTGGTGTTCTGCGTCCGCGACGACCACAGACCCGTCGGAGAACACCACTTCGTAGCAGGGTCGGTTTTGCATGACGTCGGTAGTCGCGACCACCTTCGTCGGGTTGCCGTCTGCGCCGAGCAGGTAGTCGCCGACCCCGACCTGGCCCATCGTCGTCCAGCCGCCCGGAGTGGGCAGCGGCGTATCCAGCTCCAACGCCTTCCCAACACCGGGACGCGCCGCGATGATGATCATCTGGCCGGGGTGGAGGCCGTTGGTCAGGGCGTCGAGGTCGGCGAAGCCCGTCGGGATGCCCTGAGACTCCCCGCCGCGGGAGGCGATGGCGTCGATCTCGTCCATCGTCGGCTGGAGGAGCTCTTCGAGGACGTGGTAGTCCTCGCTGGCCCGGCGTTCCGTCACGTCGTAGATCGCGGACTGGGCCCGGTCGACGACCTCTTCGACCGCCGCACCCTCGGAGCCGTGGTAGCCGAGTTGCACGATCCGGGTGCCCGCCTCCACCAGGCGGCGCAGGATCGCCTTCTCCGAGACGATCTCCGCGTAGTAGCCGGCGTTCGCGGCCGTGGGCACCGTGGCGATCAGCGTGTGCAGGTACGGCGCGCCGCCGACCTTGAGCAGCTCCTGGCGGCGCTCCAACTCGGCCGACACGGTGATCGCGTCCGCCGGTTCGCCGCGGCCGTAGAGGTCGAGGACGCAGTCGTAAATCGCCTGGTGCGCCGGCCGGTAGAAGTCGTTGGGGCTGAGCACCTCGACGACGTCCGCGATGGCGTCCTTGCTCAGCATCATGCCGCCGAGCACGGATTGCTCCGCGGCGAGGTCCTGCGGGGGCTGCCGCTCGAAGGTTCCGCCGCTGGATCCGCCGTCGTCGGCGAAGTACGGATCCTCCCGCTCGTCGGGCACCGCCACCGGACCCGTCACCTCCTCCGGCGCCGAGACGATCACGCGTGGTCGGCGCGACCGTCCGCGCGCGAAGCTAGATCGCCCGCTCGGAGCAAGCAAATCAAGCTGTGGACAAAGCTCGGGACAACCTGTGGACAGATCGAATCGAGCTGGGGATAACTCGCGTCAGCCTTCCGCGCGGCTGGGGACAACTTGGGGACAAGTGGGCATGATCGACAACAAACCCCAGGTCAGCCGCTGTGCGCAGGCTGTGGAAGAAATTCGTGGAAAAGTCCCGGCGTGTCGCGCTCGTCGGCGTGTCGGAATCGGCAGGGCTCGGCCACCGCCATGACCGCCGGTGCACGCACCGGACGCAGCATCGTCCACCCGTCACACGAATGCCGGAGTGGACGATGCCGCGTTGTGGAAACCGGTATTACCGGGTCACTGCTCGCCGGCGACCTGGACGCTGACGTTGGCCGTCACATCCGGGTGCAACTGCACGTCGACGATGTGCTTTCCCAGCGACTTGATGTGGCCGCGCAGCGAGACCGAACGCTTGTCCAGGCTCGGGCCACCGGCCTTGCGCACCGCGGTGACGACGTCGCCGCTGGTGATCGAGCCGAACAGCTTGCCCTGGGAGGACACCTTCGCGGTCAGCGTGACCGAGCCCAGGTCCTTCAGCTGCTGCTTGAGCTCGTGGGCGTGCTCCAGGTTGCGCACCCGGCGGTTCTCCTGCACGCGGCGGATCGTTTCGATCTGCTTCTGCGCGCCCTTGGTGGCCACGATGGCCAGACTGCGGGGCAGCAGGTAGTTGCGCGCGTAACCGTCCTTGACCTCGACGATGTCGCCAGACTCGCCGAGACCGGTCACGTCAGCGGTGAGGATGATCTTCACGACGTGTCTCCTTCCGGGTCAGCGAGCGGTCGAGGTGTAGGGCAGCAGTGCCATTTCGCGGGCGTTCTTCACCGCGATGGCGACGTCGCGCTGGTGCTGGCTGCAGTTGCCGGTCACGCGACGGGCACGGATCTTGCCGCGGTCGGAAATGTACTTCCGCAGCAGCGTCGTGTCCTTGTAGTCGATCTGCGCCGCCTTGTCCTTGCAGAACACGCAGACCTTCTTCTTCGGCTTGCGCACGGGCGCCTTGGCCATCGGTCTTCCTCCTGAGCGAAAACTTCGTAAGCGTTGCTGCGCCGTTTAGAACGGCGGCTCGTCGCTGAACCCACCACCGGAACCGGCGGGCGGCGCGGAACCCCACGGGTCGTCGGCTGGGGGACCGGACGGGCCCCCGCCACCGCTGAAGCCACTGCCGCCGCGGCTGACCTTGTTCACCTTGGCGGTCGCGTAGCGCAGAGACGGCCCGATCTCGTCGACCTCGAGCTCGACGACAGTGCGCTTCTCGCCTTCCTTCGTCTCGAAGGAACGCTGCCGCAGCCTGCCCTGCACGACGACCCGCATTCCGCGGGTCAGCGACTCGGCCACGTTCTCCGCGGCCTGACGCCAGATGTTGCAGCGCAGGAACAGGGCCTCGCCGTCCTTCCACTCGCCGGACTGGCGATCGAAGGTCCGGGGGGTGGAGGCCACCGTGAAGTTCGCGACCGCGGCACCGGACGGGGTGAAGCGCAGCTCCGGGTCGGCGGTCAGGTTGCCGACCACCGTGATTACCGTTTCACCAGCCATGACCTGGGACTCCAGTCTGGTCGTTAGCGGAATCGGGCCGGTCAGGCGGACGCCTGAGCGGCGCGGGCCTTGGCGGCGCGCGCGGCCTTGCGGGGCTCGACGACCTTGCGGATGACCTTCGTCCGCAGGATCGACTCGTTGAGGTTCAGCTGCCGGTCCAGTTCCTTGATGGTGGCCGGCTCGCTGTTGAGGTCCAGGACGACGTAGATGCCCTCGGCGTTCTTCTCGATCTCGAACGAGAGACGCCGGCGGCCCCAGACGTCGACCTTCTCGACGGTGCCACCGTCGTTGCGGACAACGTTGAGGAAGTTCTCCAAGGACGGAGCGACAGTGCGCTCGTCCAGGCTCGGGTCTAGGATGACCATGAGCTCGTAGTGACGCATGAAGACCATTCACCTCCTGTGGACTCACGGCCACGGGCTCTCCGTGGCAGGAGGGTCGTTCGCGTCGACGAACTGGACAAGGCTAGCAAGCGGCACCGACGGCACCGGCATCACCCCTGCTCCGCCACCCGCCACCCGCGGTTCCGCAATATCCATAGAAATCGAAATCCGATTTCGATGAGCGTTTTCCAACCCCTTCTTGCGGTGCGGGCGGGTGGGGTGGTGGTCGCGGCAGCCTGGGGGTCAGTCGCGGCGGAGGACCCAGCTTCGGACGAGGGCCGCCGTGACCACCGCCAGCGAGATCGCCGCGAGCAGCACCGGGGCCGCGACCCGCTCAGTCACCTCGGTCGGCAGCGCCTCCGCCTTGCCCGCGGCGCGGATCTCCTCCTGCTGCTCGCGGGCCTTCTGCTGATCCTGGGCCTGCTTCGCGAGGTCGCCGGTGTCCGGAATAAGGCCTGGGACCTGGCCGTAGCGGCTCTCGGCCCACGGCAGCGATCCTCCCTGGAGGTCCCGCGGGCTGGGCGGCAGGACGCTGATCGCGCGCGGCGCCCCGCTGTTGGGGATCAGGGTCGGTTCCGGCGCCGTGACCGCCGGTGGCGGCGTGGTCGGGCTCGGCGGCTGCGTCGCGCTGGGTTCGGGCGTCGGTGTCGGCTTCGTCTTCTCGGGGGCCTGCTGATCGGACGACGGTGACGGCTGTTCCTCCAGGAGCTCGGCTTTGACCGTGAGTGCGTTGCCGAGGCTGACCAGGTTGGTGAAATGCCAGGTCACCGCATCGACCTTGTCGGCGGGCAGGCCGATCTCGGCGAGCCGTGGCGCGGCAGCCTTGGCGATGTCCTTGCCGGAGTAGAAGGTACGGCCTGCGGGCGCGGCTCCGAGCGAGATCGGCGCGAGCTCCTTGAACCGATCCGCAGCGTCGGCGGCCGGACCGAAGGCCAGTGGTATGGCGAGCAGCACGGCTTCGCGGACCTTGAAGTCCAGCGTCGATGGCGCGATGGTGATCTGCTGCCCAGGTTGCGCCTTGACCGTCGCCAGGGGCTGGTCGACGAGCAACGGATCGGCGGCGTTCGCGATTCCCGCGCCGAGGAAGGTGCTGGCGGTGATGACGAGGCCCACGAGTCCGGCGGACACGGTCCGGCCGAGCAGTTTCGACCGGTACAGCGGATTGGGTTTCCCCCGTGCGCCCATGGCTCGCCTCCCAAAGCAACGCGAATCCCGATCACTCTTTCAAGATTAATAACGCCCGCACACCGCCGTTGGTGACGGCCGGCCCGAGAAAAGAACTAGTTCTCCCGCTGCGGGGTCGGATGGTGGGCGATCCGCTGGTCAAGCCGACGGGAGGTGAACTCGCCCGCCACCTAGACTTCGGGTATGCGTATCGGCGCCCACGTTCGCGATGATGACCCGTTGGCCGCCGCCGCCGAACGCGGCGCGGAGGTCGTGCAGTTCTTCCTGTCGGACCCGCAGGGTTGGAAGGCCCCGAAGCCGCACCCGGAAGCCGAGCAGTTACGGGACAGCGACGTGGCGGTGTTCATCCACGCGCCGTACGTCATCAACGTGGCTTCGCTGAACAACCGGATCCGGATTCCGTCCCGCAAGGCGGTGGGGCAGCAGGCGAAGGCGGCGGCCACGGTGGGCGCGCAGGGCCTGATCGTGCACGGCGGGCACGTGACGAAGGACGACGAGCCAGCCGAGGGCGTGTCGAACTGGCGAAAGTTGTTCGAGCGGCAGGCCGCGGAGGGCGGCTTCGATGTGCCGATCCTGATCGAGAACACCGCTGGCGGCGCGAATGCGATGGCTCGGCGGTTCGACGCGTTGGCAAGGCTGTGGGATGCGGTCGGCGAGTTCGGGGCGGGGTTCTGCCTGGACACCTGCCACGCGCACGCCGCTGGCGAGGAGCTGCTGGACGTCGTGGACCGGGTGAAGGCGATCACCGGACGGATCGATCTGGTGCACCTCAACGATTCGCGGGACGAGTTCGGTTCGTCGCGGGACCGGCACGCGAACATCGGCGCCGGCAACATCGACCCCGAGCTGCTGGTCGCGGTGTGCACGAATGCGGGGGCGCCGGTGGTGGTGGAGACCCCGGACGAGGGCCAGGCCGACGACATCGCGTTCCTCCGCGGCAAGGTCGCCTGAACACATTGACTTTTCCGAGGTGAGGGGCGCCCTTGGGTGACTATGGCACCCAAGGGCGCCCCTCACCCTGGTTCGAACGGGTGGAGTGATCGGCATCAGCGCTAGGACGACCCGCGGGTTGACGATCTCCGGTTTGGTGGCGCTGTGCATGTTTACCGCGTTGGCGTTGGCGTTGGGCTATGCGAACAAGGCGCGCTGCACCGGCCCGCTCTACGACGAGTGGGGGCGTTCGGAGCCCGCCTACCAGGAGCGGGCCTACGGCGATGTGTGTTACTCGGACATCCAGAATCTCTGGATCGGCCGGGACATCGATCGGCACGTCTTTCCCTACGTTAACGGTGGGATCGATGCCGACGGGACGTTGTACGGCGGGGTGGTCGAGTACCCGGTGCTGACCGGGGTGCTGATCTGGTTGGGCGCGATGTTCGCCCACACGGACGCGGGTTTCCTTGCCGCGTCGTCGTTGTTGATGGCGCCGTTCGGGTTGGCCGTCGCGTGGTGGCTGGGCAGGTTGAGCGGCTGGCGTGCGTTGTTGTGGGCGCTGAGCCCACCGCTGGTGCTTTATGCCTTCCACAACTGGGATTTGCCTGTCGTGGCGTGCGCGGTCGGCGCGGTGTTCGTCGTGCATCGGTGGACGTCGGCATCGTTGCGCCGTCGCGCGACGGCGGCCGCGGTGTTGTTGGGCATGGGTTTCGCGCTGAAGTTGTATCCGGCGCTTTTCGTGTTGCCGCTGGCGTTGTACGTGCTGACCGAGGGCCGGGGCGAGGCGCGGCGGTTCGATGTGCGCGGTGCGTTGCAGGTCGTGGGGGCGGCGGTCGCAACGGCGGTGCTGGCGAACCTGCCGTTCATGTTGGCCGGATTCGGCGGTTGGTTGGCGTCGTTCGACTTCCAGTCGCGCCGGAAGGTCGACATCAGCACGAACTCGGTCTGGTACTGGGGTTTTCGGCACTGGACCGGCTCCGATGGCTTCCAGTCGTCGATGGGCGTGGTGTCGCCGCTGCTGATCTTGTTGTCGTTCGCGGTCGCCTGCGCGGTGGGTTGGTTGCGGTACGAGCGCGCCGGGACCTATCCGTGGATCCAGGTGTCGGCGGCGATGCTGTGCGGTTTCCTGCTGCTGCACAAGGTGCATTCGCCGCAGTACACGTTGTGGCTGCTGCCGTTCTTCGTGCTGGTGTCGGTGCGCTGGGGCTGGATCGTGGCGTACCTGGTGGCGGACGTGGCGATGGGCATCAGCATCTTCCGCTGGTTCTACCTGAACATGTCGGGTGTGCCTAGCGGCATCCACGACGGTTTCACCGCGCAGGCGTTGGTGATCGGGGTTTGGGGTCGGGCGGCGCTGCTGGTCGGCCTGTTCGTGGCGTTCCTCGCCGCCCGTTCCACTGTGGACGAACGCTGCTCCGGTAGACCAAGCGGCGCAGCACGTGCTCTGCCGGGCCTCGCCGACCACGACGTTGCAGGCAGTACGCCCCGGCAACGGTGATCAGCTAGGCGCTCTACGACTGCCCGGACGTGGCCCGCGCACTACTGACCGGTGCTGATCGACGCACGCTCAGGAGGCGTAGCGGGCCGCCAGCGCGGTGACCGTCGGCGACCGCGGCACGGAGTTCTGGCGGGCTGAGGACTTCCGCTTCGTTGCCGAGGCGAAGCAGGTCGGTGACTGCGACGGCTTGCCGTTCGACGAGCAGCTCGACCTCCACCCAGCCGTGCTCGTCGGGCGGTCCGGCGTCGGTGGGCGCACGCCTCGATCAGCTACAAGTTCGCCTTCGGCATCGACGCCGCTGAGGTCGCCTGAGTACGTCCTCGCCTACGCCACCGAGCTGGGTGGGTCGTTCACCGGGATGCAGCTGATCAACGGGTTTCTCGACGGGCACCAGGGCGCTTTCGCGATCGATGAGCGCGGCTACTTCGGCGACGACGGAGCGATCCACGCCACGTTCGAGGTGGCGCCGGGTTCGGCCACCGGCGAGCTATCCGGGCTGTGCGGCAAGGGCCGCTACACGGCTAAGAGCGTGGGAGCGCGCCGTGCCCTACTCCTTCGAGTATGACCTGGACTGATGCGTGGGTGGCGGCGATTCCGGGCGAAATGGCCGCCACCCACGGACGTCAGAGACGTCAGAAGGCGGACTCGTCGAGGTCCATTAGGGAGTTGTCCGCCGCCGCGATGATCTTGCGGCGACCGGTTAGCTCCGGCAGCACGTTCTTGGCGAAGAACCGGGCCGCCGCCACCTTGCCCTGGTAGAACGGCTGGTCCTTGGCCGACGCGCCCGCGTCCAGCGCGGCGAGGGCAACCTCGGCCTGCCGCAGCAGCAGCCAGCCGACCAGCAGGTCACCCATGCTCAGCAGGAACGACACGGCGTGCTGGCCGACCTTGTAGATGTTCCTGACGTCCTCCTGCGAAGAGGTCAGGAACTCGATCAGCGTGCCGAGCATGCCCTGGGCGTCCTGCAACGCGCGGGCCACCAGTGCGCGCTCCTCCTTGAGCCGCTCGTCGGCGCCATCGGCCTCCAGCGTCGCCTGGATCTCCGCGGCGACGTGGCCGATGGCCGAGCCGTTGTTGCGGACGATCTTGCGGAAGAAGAAGTCCTGGGCCTGGATCGCGGTGGTGCCCTCGTACAGGCTGTCGATCTTGGAATCCCGGATGTACTGCTCGATCGGGTAGTCCTGCAGGAAGCCGGAGCCGCCCAGGGTCTGCAGCGACAGGGTCAGCATCTCGTAGCCGCGCTCCGAGCCGACGCCCTTGACGATGGGCAGCAGCAGGTCGTTGACTTGCTCGGCGGTGCGGAAGTCGGTGCCGTCGTGCTGGGCCTGCGCCACCTGGTCTTGGAAGGACGCGGTGTAGAGGTACACCGCGCGCAGGCCTTCGGCGTAGGTCTTCTGCAGCATCAGGATGCGGCGCACGTCCGGGTGGTTGGTGATGGACACGCGCGGCGCGGCCTTGTCGGCTGCCTCGGTCAGGTCGGCGCCCTGCACGCGCTCCTTGGCGTAGTCGAGCGCGTTGAGGTAGCCGGTGGAGAGGGTGCCGATGGCCTTGGTGCCGACCATCATCCGGGCGTACTCGATGACCTGGAACATCTGCGCGATGCCGTCGTGTACCTCGCCGAGCAGCCAGCCCTTGGCCGGGGTGCCGTGCTGGCCGAAGGTCAGCTCGCAGGTGGCCGAGGCGTTCAGGCCCATCTTGTGCTCGACGTTGGTGACGAACGCGCCGTTGCGCTCGCCGGGCTCACCGGTCTCCGGGTCAAAGTGGAACTTCGGCACCAGGAACAGGCTCAGGCCCTTCGTGCCGGGCTTGGACTCGATGCCGGGCCCCTCGGGGCGGGCCAGCACCAGGTGCATGATGTTCTCGGTCATGTCCTGGTCGGCGGAGGTGATGAACCGCTTCACGCCGTCCAGGTGCCAGGAGCCGTCCTCCTGTTTGATGGCCTTGGTGCGTCCGGCGCCGACGTCGGAGCCCGCGTCCGGCTCGGTGAGCACCATGGTGGAGCCCCAGCGGCGCTCGATCATCAACTGGGCCCAGCGGCGCTGCTCCTCGGTGCCGTTGCGCCAGAGGATCGTCGCGGAGCTAGGGCCCGACATGTACATGTAGATCGCCGGGTTCGCGCCGAGCATGAGTTCGGCGGCCGACCAGATGACGCTGGGTGGGGTGCCGTAGCCGCCGAGCTCGTCCGGCAGGCTGAGCCGCCACCACTCGCCGTCGACCACCTGCTGGTACGACTTCTTGACCGCCTCGGGCAGGGTTACCGAGTGGGTGGCCGGGTCGAACTTGGCGGGGGTGCGGTCGCCTTCGACGAAGGAGTCGGCCAGCGGGCCGGTCGCCAGTTCGTTGAGCTCGGTGAGCACGCCCCGCACGGTGTCCTCGTCGGACTGCTCGAAGGCACCCTTGCCCAGCCGCTTCTGAACCTTGAAGACCTCGAAGAGGTTGAATTCGAGGTCGCGGACGTTGCTCTTGTAGTGGCCCATCGAAAGGCTCCCTCTTGCGCGCTTCTGCGGGGCGGGCCCGACTAGGCCCTTACTCGTCGGTAACAAGAGAATATTACCTAACAGTAACTTCTGCCAAGACCGCCGTCCCCGCGCCACCGCCTACCCCGCCCGCGACCTGGGCGTTCACCGGAAAAATCCCGGCCCCGCTAGGCCCCCCAGTAGGCCGGCGAGGAATTCGGCGACGAGCCCGTCCCGGTCGATCTCGGTAGCCATGTCGATCAGTGGGACATTGTGCTCCGCGAACTCGCGACGGTCCACTACGAGCATGCCCCGGGTCTGCGCACCGCAGAGCTCCACCCGCACCGGCACCTTTTCCCGGCTCGCCAGGTCGGGACGCACCGCCAGCACCGCGGCGCTCGGGTCGTGCAGCGGGCAGCCGGGACGGGCGTGCCTGCCCCGGTAGAACCCCAGATAGTGCTGGAGGATCGAGTGCGCGAACTCGGCCTTGGGGCCGGGCGTTGCTGCGATTCGGTGCACGTCGGAGGCGTTAAGCCAGGTGCGCATCGTGACGTCCAGGCCGACCAGGGTCAGCGGCCAGCCCGCGCCGAGCACCAGCGCGGCGGCCTCCGGGTCGTGCCAGATGTTCGTCTCGGCGAACGGGCTGACGTTGCCGGGCTCCCGCATCGTGCCACCCATGACGACGACGTTTCGCACGAGCTCCGGCAGACGGGGTTCGAGCAGCAGCGCCAGCGCCAGGTTCGTCAGCGGCCCGGTGGCCACGACGGTGCATTCGCCGGCCTGCTCCCGGGCGATCCGCACGAGTTGCTCGGCGGCCGACACCGGCTGCGGGTGCAGCCCGGGCACCGGTCGCGCCTGCCCGCCGAGGCCGTCCTCGCCGTGCACGAGCGCGGAGATGTCCAACGGCTGGGCCAGCGGGCGTTGCGCACCGACCGCCACCGGGATGTCGCGCCGACCAGCGACATCGAGCACCTGCAGGGCGTTGGCACCGGCAGCGTCCGAGGGCGCGTTGCCGTGCACCGTGCCGACCGCGACGATCTCGGCGTCCTCCCGGCCGAGAAGGAACAGCGTCGCGAGCGCGTCATCGATCCCGTAGTCGCCGTCGAAAATGATCTTTGTCATTGCCGCCTCGTTCCGAAATGCCGTACGGCAACCGTTATCCGCACCTTCAGATCGTTCTGCCAGCTATTTCAGCGAAAAGCCAGCCAAATCCTTGGCCCTGGGCCGCCACTCGCCTAGGTTCTATGGAAATCGATTCCAGTCACTACGGGTGTGATCATGGTTTTGCCCGTCGTGGGATCGACCCGTTCGGCAACGTACCGAGGGCATCGGCATCGTGGCATTCGTGGTCGACGTCGGCGACTAAAAGGCGGCGCTGTGGACCTCGGTGGTCCAGACGACGCTGGCCCTGGTCGCGTCTTTCATGATCAAGTCCCCGCAGTCCGCCGAAGGCGAAAACATCTAACCCGCGGGTTCCCGCGGAATCGCCCACCGCTGTTGCCATGCTCATCGAGGAATTCCGGTTGACCCTAACGTCGCGTGAGGCCGCAAGCTCGGTTCCGAGGAGGTGACGGCCATGGGCTACTCGGTCGGTGAAGCCGCCCGGCTCGCCGGGGTGACGGTGCGGACGCTGCACCACTACGACGAGGTGGGACTGCTGAGCCCGAGAGGTCGGACGGCGGCGGGCTACCGCAGCTACTCCGGCGCGGACCTGGACCGGTTGCGCCGGATCCTGTTCTACCGGGAGCTGGACCTCGGCCTCGACGACATCGCGAGCATCCTCGCCGACGGTGACGCCAACGCGCACCTGAAGCGGCAGCACGAACTGCTGCTGACCCGCATCGAGCGGTTGCAGCGGATGGTCGCGGCGGTGGAACGCGAACTGGAGGCGAACACGATGGGCATCGACCTGACGCAGGAGGAGAAGTTCGAGCTGTTCGGGGACTTCGACCCGGACGACTACGCCGCCGAGGCCGAGCAGCGTTGGGGCAGCACCGACGCGTACCGGCAGTCCCAGCAGAAGATGTCCTCGTTCACCAAAGAGGACTGGAAGCGGTTCGTGGCCTCGCAGGAGGACATCGCCCGCCGCCTGGCCGAGGCGATGCGGGCCGGGTGCGCCCCGGACAGCGAGCAGGCGATGGACCTCGCCGAGGAGCACCGCCAGCACATCACGCGCTGGTGCTACGACTGCACCTACGAGATCCACCGCGGTCTCGGCGAGATGTACGTGGCGGACGAACGCTTCGCGGCGAACTACGAGAAGCTGCTGCCCGGCCTGGCCGAGTACATCCGGACGGCGATCAACGCCAACGCCACCAGGGCTGGGGCGTAACGAGACGTGGGTGCGAAAACCGGGGCTCACCGGGTTTCGCACCCACGACACTTCGCTCGCGGCAGCGGCCCGGCGGGGTAACGTGCTTCACCGAGATGGGAGGGTTCATGGCATTCCCGGTGGAGCTGCAACCGCGGCCCAAGCCCCGGGTCGGCGCCGCGTGGGACGTTCTCGCGGTGGTCGCCGTAGGTGGCACGCTGGGGTCGCTGCTGCGCTACGGCGCATCTCTGGCGTGGCCGGGACCGTGGTCGACGCTGCTGGTCAACGTGGTCGGTTGCGTGGCCATCGGGGTGCTGATGCACGTGATCACCGAGTTCGTCGTCGCGCACCGGCTGGTCCGGCCGTTCCTCGGCGTCGGTGTCCTGGGCGGGTTCACCACCTTCTCCACCTACGTCGCCGACGCGGTGCACCTGGTGTTCGACCGCCAGCCCGCGCTCGCCCTCACCTACCTGGTCGGCACCGTGCTGTGCTGCTTGCTCGCGGTGCTCGTCGGCGTTCTCGCGGCACGCTCGGCGGCGCGCCTGGTCTGGCGAGGTGATCGGTGATGCGGCTGAAGGGGCAGGCGTACCGGCTCACCGCGATCGTCGGCGAGACCGCCACCTACCAGCACAAACCGCTGTACCACGAGATCGTGCTGCGGGCCCGGCGCGCCGGTTTGGCGGGCGCTTCGGTGTTCCACGGCGTCGAGGGTTTCGGCGCGTCCTCCGCGATCCACACCGCTCGGCTGCTGTCGCTGAGCGAGGACCTACCGGTGGCGGTGGTGATCGTCGACGACGAGCAGCGGCTGCGGGACTTCCTACCGGAGCTCGACGAACTCGTCACCAAGGGCTTGGTGCTGCTCGACGAGGTCGAAGTGATCCGCTACGTCGGGCAGGAGCAGCGGTGACGATCGTCTTGGTCGCGCTCGGCGGGGCGCTGGGTGCGTGCATGCGGTTCCTCACCGACCGCTGGGTGCAGGCGCGGCACGACACCGGGTTCCCGTGGGGCACGGTGGCGGTCAACTCGATCGGCTCGTTGATTCTCGGGTTCATCACCGGTGCGGCGCTTTTCGGCGTGCCCATGCCGATGATCCAGTCGCTGGTCGGCGTCGGGTTCTGCGGCGCGCTCACCACTTTCAGCACGTTCAGCTACGAAACCGTCCGCCTGCTGCTCGACGGCGCACGGCTGTTCGCGGTGCTCAACGTCGTCGGCACGGTGCTCGCCGGGATCGGTTCGGGCGTGGTCGGCGTGGTGCTGGCCGCCTCGATCTGGGCTTGAGAAGTCGCGCTGCCCGACCGCCCGGGCGGCGGGAGAATCGAGGTGAAACGGGCACGAGGAGGGGATCCGATGAGTGACACCACGATCATCAAAGTGAACGGCGCGCACTCGCCGCGCGGTTCCCTCGGGCAGTACTACCTCGCCGAAGGAGTCGGCCTGGCGATGCGGCTGTGGCGCGAGGAGCCGCCGGGAATCGACAAGCCGACGGCGGCTCGGGACTACGAGACCGCTGGATACGTGATCAGCGGCCGCGCGGAACTGCACAGCGAAGGCCAGACGGTGCTGCTCGAGCCGGGCGACTCGTGGGTGATCCCCAAGGGTGCTCAACACTGCTACAAGATCCTGGAGACCTTCACGGCTGTCGAGGCCACGCACCCGCCGGCCCAGGTCCACGGCCGCGACGAATGACCGGCCATGGTCGCGGTCGAAGTCGTTGAGACCTCGTCGCTCGGCGACCTCAGCTACCTGGTCACCGACGGCGCGGTGGCGACCGTCGTGGATCCGCAGCGCGACGTCGACCGGATGCTCGCGCTCGCTGGTTACCATGACGTCCGCATCACACACGTGCTGGAGACGCACATCCACAACGACTACATCTCCGGAGGCCTGGAGCTGTCCCGGCTGACCGGCGCGGAATACGGGGTGGCTGCGGCGGATGTGGTGTCGTTCGCGCGGCGCCCGCTGACCGAGGGCGATGTGGTGGCGGTGTCGCCGGGGCTTCGGTTGCGCGTGCTGGCGACGCCCGGCCACACCTTCCACCACCTGTCCTACGTGCTCGAAGATCCCGAGGGCGCGGTCGGCGTGTTCACCGGCGGGTCGCTGCTGTTCGGTTCGACCGGGCGCACCGACCTGCTCGGCCAGCAGCACAGCGAGGAGCTCGCCCGGCACCAGTACGCGTCGGTCCGCAAGCTCGCCGATGTGCTGCCGGACGGCGCGGAGATCTGGCCGACGCACGGCTTCGGCAGCCACTGCTCGACCGGTGGCGTGTACGGCAGCTCCGCGACCGTCGGCCAGCAGAAGAAGGTCAACGCCGCGTTCCGGCTCAGTGAGGACGAATTCGTCGAGCACACCCTCTTGGCGTTGGACGTGTTCCCGGCCTACTACGCGCAGATTGGTCCACGGAATTTGGCCGGGCCGGAGCCGGTCGACCTGCGGGAACCGGCCCGGGTCCGGCCGGCGGAGCTGGCCCGGCGGTTGCGCGGAGGGGACTGGGTGGTCGACCTTCGGGCCCGCCAGGCGTTCTCGCAGGCCCACTTGGCGGGCACGATCAGCCTCGGTCTGGACGGCCCGCTGGCCTCCTGGGTCGGCTGGCTGATCGAGTGGGACACCCCGCTTACGTTGATCGGCGAGGCACCGGAGCAGGTGGCGGCGGCGCAGCGCGAGCTGGCGCGCATCCGGGTCGACCGCCCGACGGCTGCGGTCGGTCGCCCGCAGGAACTCGCCATGGACGCGAACCTGGTGCGCCGCTTGCCGTCCGCGACGTTCGGCGACCTCGCCGAGGCGGGCCCGGCAACCGTCGTGCTGGACGTGCGGATGCGCAGCGAATGGCGGGCCTGCCACTTGAACAACGCCGTGCACATCCCGCTCTTCGAGCTGCGGTACCGGACCCACGAGCTGCCCGACGGGGTGGTGTGGGTGCACTGCAGCGCTGGGTACCGCGCAGCCGCGGCTGCCTCGCTGCTGGCGCGGGAGGGCCGCGAGGTCGTGTTCGTCGACGAGGAGTTCGCCGCCGCGCACCGGGCCGGGCTGCCGCTGGCTTCCGACCGTTGAGCCGGAATCGCGCCACCCTTTGAAAACGCCTTGTCCGGCGGAAGTATCGTCGAAGCATGTCGTTGACGCTGCTGGGTTTCCTGACCGTGTTGGTCATCACCTACGTCGTTCCCGGTCCGGATTTCGCGGTGGTGCTCCGAAATGCGACCCGCAGCGCGAAAGCCGGGTACCTGGCGTCTGCCGGGGTGTTGACCGGGGTGTGCGTGCACATCACCGCCGCGGCGCTCGGGTTGTCCGCGCTGCTGGCGCAGTCCGCGGTAGCGTTCACGGTGGTGAAGGTCGTCGGCGCGGGCTACCTGGTGTTCCTCGGTGTCCAGGCGCTTTGGGCGTCGCGGAAGAAGACCGTCGCCGAGGCCCCCGCCGAGCCCGCCCGGACGTCCCGGTTGGCGTTCGTGCAGGGCTTCCTGAGCAACGTCTCGAACCCGAAGGCCGTGCTGTTCTTCGTCAGCCTCATGCCGCAGTTCATCGACCGCACGGCCCCAGTGCTGCCGCAGACCCTGCTGCTCGGGCTGCTCACCCTCGGCTTCGGGGTGGTGTGGTGGCCGCTGCTGGTCAGCGTCGCCAACCGGATTCGCGGGGTCTTCGCGAGGCCACGCGTGCGGCGGGTCCTGGACCGCTTGACCGGTGTGGTCTTCATCGGCTTGGGCATCCGCCTAATCCGCACCCCCATCGCCGCGGCCACCTGACCGCTCGGGGCCGGCGGGAACCAGCGTCTCTCCGGGGGAGTCTGAGCTGCGTGGATTTCGACTTCGGCGTGCTTCCCGTGCTGGTGCCCGTGGTGCTCGGCGCGGTCTTCCTGGCGGGCGGCCTCCGGCAGATCCGGCGGGACCGGCAGTTCGTCCGCGACGGCGGCCGGGCGCGGGGGATCGTGGTCGGTCAGGACAGCAGATGGTCGTCGTCGACGGCGGCGGCGTAGCTACCACCACGCGCCGGTGATCGAGTTCGTCACCGAGGACGGCCGGACCTGCCGGGCGAAATCAGCGGTCTCGAAGACCCACACCTCGTTCATCCCCGGCAGGCGCGTCTTGGTGCACTACGACCGCGCCGGCCCGTCCAAGATTTTCATACCCGGCCACGACGGCGGCCCGGCGCGGGTCTTCGCGCTGATCGGCGCCGTCGTGCTGGGCGTCGGCCTGGCGGGGCTATGGGCCTTCCGGCGGGGCCTCACCGCCGAGGACCTGATGGGCAGCGGCGCCCCGTTCGGCGCGGCGTTCCAGTGCGTCGGCGGCACCGTGCTGGCGGTCGGCGTGGCTGGCATCCTCGCCGCGCTGCGCATCAAGACCGGCCCGCGCTCCCGTGGCGTCGTGATCGGTGAGACCACCAGCCGGGGCTCGCAGGGCATGACCCGGCACCACGCGGTGGTCCGCTGGACCGCGCCCACCGGCGAGGTGCTGGAGGCGCCCAGCGGCCAGGGCCGGCTGCTCCGCCGCATCCCGGTGGGCATCGAGATCACCGTGCGCCAACACCCCCACGCCCCGTACCGGATCCTGCTGACCGGCGACTGGCCGGAGATGGTCAACTTCGCCCTCCTGCTGTTCGGCGCTCTCTGCAGCACCGTCGGAGCGCTCGTGACCTGGGCCGTCCTGAGCAACTGATGCGACTGTCCGGGTGTATCCGGGCATACACTCGGGTGCAACGAGGCGTTCGGAGAGTGCGGGTGGTCGGAATGACAACCCGGCGGGTGGGCAAACTCCCCGATGACCTGACGAGCTTCGTTGGCCGTCGCGGAGCGATCACGCAGGTCAAACGGCTGCTGTCCGCCTCTCGACTGGTGACCCTGACCGGTGTGGCTGGGGTCGGCAAGTCGCGGCTGGCCATCCGCGTCGCGCGCGATCTCCGACGCGCCTTCCCGGACGGCGTCTGGCTGGTTGAGCTGGCCCGCGTCCCGCCCCACGACGACGTCGCCCGGGTCCTGCTGACCAACCTCGGGCTCAGCGACCGGGCGGCGCTGCCAACTGCGCAGCAGCTCGCCGAGCAGCTCGCCGAAAAGCGGATGCTGATCGTGCTCGACGGCTGCGAGCACCTGCTGGAGGAGTGCGGACCGCTGGTCGGCGACCTGCTCGCCACCGCCCCCGAGCTGCGCATCCTGGCCACCTCCCGCGCTCCGCTCGCGATCGCCGCCGAGCAGGTGTGGCCGGTGCCGCCGATGGTCATGCCCCGGCTGGACCGGCAGGGCCGCGTGGTGCAGAAGGCCATCGGTTACGAGGCGCTGGAACTGTTCGCCGACCGGGCCGCCGCGGTGCTGCCGGGATTCGCCATCGGAGCGGGCAACGAGGCGCTGGTGGTCCGGGTGTGCGAGCAGCTGGACGGTCTGCCGCTGGCGATCGAGCTGGCTGCGGTGTGGATGCGGTCGCTATCGGTGGAGGAGATCCTGGACCGGCTCGCCGACCGGTACCGGCTGCTGACCCTGGGCGATCGCAGCGGCCTGCCGCACCACCGCACGCTGCGGGCGGCGATCGAGTGGAGCTTCGACCTGTGCTCGCCGACCGAACAGGTGGTTTGGGCGCGGCTGTCGGTGTTCTCCGGCGGTTTCGAGCTGGACGCGGCGGAGGAGGTCTGCGTCGGCGACGGCGTGACCTTGGAAGACGTGTTCGTCGGGGTCGCGGGCCTGGTGGAGAAATCGGTGCTGTTCAGAGAAGATCAACAAGATGCCCGTACCCGCTACCGGCTGTTGAAGACGATCCAGGAGTTCGGCCGGGAGCGGCTCGGCGGGGGCGCGCGGGAGCTCGCGCTGCGGCGGCGGCACCGCGATCACTTCCTGCTGCTCGCCGAGCTCGTCGACGCGGAATGGCTCGGCCCGCAGCAGTTGGACTGGCTGACCCGGATCCGGCAGGACCGGGCGAACCTGCGCGCCGCGCTGGACTTCTGCCGCACCGAGCCCGGCGAGGGGCCCGAAGGACTGCAGATGGCGACTGCTCTGCGGTTCTACTGGGTGGCCGACGGCGAGCTGCAGGAGGGCCGGTACTGGCTGGAGGAAATGCTCCGCGTGGTGTCGGACACCGACGAGCAGCGGGCCCGGGCGCTGGCGGTGAACGGGCTGATCAACTGCTTGCAGGGGGACGTCGACGCCGCCCGGTCGCTGCTGGCCGAGGCGCGGGATGTGGCGCGGCGGATCGCCTCCGCCGCGGTGCTGGCGCTGACCGGGCACATCACCGGGACCGTGGACCTGCTGCGCAACGAGCACGAGACCGCGGCGGTCCGGTTCGCCGAAGCGTTGGAGTACAAGGAGATGCTGCGGCACGACGGGATCGCGCTGATGAGCCTGCCGAGCCTGGCGTTGCTGGCGACCTTCCGGGGGGACTTCGAGCGAGCCGTCGAGCTTTGCGAGCAGTGCCAGGAGATCTGCGAGGAGCACGGCGAGCTGTGGGACCGCTCGTGGTGCGAGCTGGCGCTCGGGCTGGTGCGCTGGCGGCAGGGTGACTACCCGGCTGCGCAGGAGCACCTGCACGAAGGTCTGCGGATCAAGCAGCTGTTCAACGACTTCACCGGGATCCTGCTGGCGGTCGAGATGCAGGCGTGGGTATCCGCGGCGCAGGGGCGCGTGGACCGGGCGGCCCGGCTGAGCTCGGCGGTGGTGCACCTGTGGCGACCGCTAGGCCGCTACCTGTTCGGCATCGACCGCTACCTCGGCTGGCACGCGGAGACCGATGCGCGGATCCGGAACGCCCTGCCGACATCGGAACTCCGCGCGGAGCGGCGCCGCGGCTTGGAGTACACAGTGGACGAACTGGTCCAGTTCACGCTCGGGGTGCGCCGCCCGGAGCCGTCGGCCGACGCGCCGGTGCGGTTGACGCCGCGGGAGCGCGAGGTGGCGAAGCTGGTCGCACAGGGCCTGTCGAACCGGCAGATCGCGGAGCAGCTGGTGATCTCGAAGCGGACCTCGGACAGCCACATCGAGCACATCCTCGCCAAGCTCGGAGCCACCTCGCGCGCACAAATAGCGGTCTGGGTGGCCGAGCAGCCTTGACGCCCGTTTCCAGTCCCACCGCCAGTGGCGGTGCGGGTAGCGGAACCTCAGACGCCGTCTGGACTCCGGGATCTCCGACTCTTGAATGCCAATTCACCACGCCGGGGACTGGCCTCGCCAAGAACCCCGATGGGTTGGCACAGCCGGAGAACCCGCGGCGGTGCTTGCTGCAAGTGGGAGCTGAGCGCTGGCGCCGCTTCAAAGGCAAGGACAAACCCGTGAGTACTTTTGGGAGTTGTAACGCCCAAAAGTACTCACGGACCCTGGGGAGCGGGTCAGGCGGTGACGAGCGGTGGTGCTTCGGCCCTGGCGCGGCGGGCGGCCGAGAAGATGACCTGGCGGGACGGCGCCGGGCGGTCCGTGCGTGGCGGGGTGATCCAGCCCGGGGCGTCCAGCGGCGGCAGGTTTATCCGGCTGCCGGTGGGCACGGCGGTGACCTCGTCGAGGTCTTCCGGGAGGTCCCTGCGGCCATCGGGCTGGGCGAAGAGCACCCAGTCGTCGCCGTCGACCAGAGCGGGTCCGGCTTGGAGGTGGATCGCGAGCACTTGGTGCACGCGGGCTGCGATCGGAGCTGGCATTCGCAGCACACTGATGCGGCCGCCGATGATGAGCGTGGTGTGGTCGGAGTTCGGGTCGTTCTCGACCCACCAACCGTAGGAGCGGTATTCGGACGTGTTGTTCATCTCGGGTATTCGCGAGCCTTCGCGGGGTCGGGAGCGTGGGTCGGCGAGGTGGGCGTGGCGGCTCCTTTGCCGCCTTGTCGGACGGGTGGCACCCACCTCGCCGAATGGGAGGGCCGAACAACAGGCAGCTGGGGAAAGTAGCTGCTGTCCGGTCACGCAGTACCTCCTCCCTGTTGGGGAACGCCGCTGACGGATCCGGGGGTCGACCCAAGACCGGAACGACCGGGTGGGCCGCGGTCACCCCGGCGGTTTTCGCCGTTCGGCCACCGGGTCCGCCAGGCGGTGCGCTGGTACGTCCAAACCAGGACGTGCCAAAAGCATGGGACCAAAGCCCCTGGCGGCGAAGCGGGACAAGTACCGAAGGCCATACCGAGATGTCCGCATTTCCGGGTTCGATCGCCTGTTTGAGGGATCACGACACGCGGGCCTTGATCGCCTCGCTGCCCGGAACTTCCCCACGTGCTACCTACGCTGATCCGCATACCTTAGCGAAAGACATCCCAGGAGCCATGAGTGCTCACCTGCCGGCCGGCTACCGCCAGGAGTTTGCCGGATGGCTCACTCCCAGAACTGATTAGGAGCACGTGATGCGAACTGCCTTCATCCACGGCGAGGTCGACCGGTTCGAAGCGGCGCGCGAAGAGTTGATCGATGCGTTCGCCCGCAGCCGCCCGGAGCTGGATGCCGGGTGGCTGGCGGGGTGCCTGCTGGACGACAAGTTCACCAGGGACGGCCTGCTGGCCTGCTGGACCGAAGAGGATCTGGTGCGGTTCCTGGTCGAAGTGGTGCCCCGCAAGCTGATCGTGGCGCGGTGGTCACTGGTGCCGGATTTCCTGCACCAGTGGCTCGGTTTCCTCTCCGAGGAGGGGCTGCTGACTTCGCCGAGCCCGCTCGACGAGCTGCACGAGGTGGTTGAGCGGGCCGTGCCGGACTACCTGGCGGCGATGGCCGAGCCGACCGAGTGGGGTGTGGAGAAGTTCTGGGGCACGACGATGCGCGAGCTCGGTGTGGACGCCGAAGACCCGCAGGCCGTGTCCGCGTTCTTCGACGAGGTGGACGCCGAGGAGATCGACTTCGACAGCGAGGAGTTCGAGGAGATCGAGCGTCGGGACGCGTTGGAGTCGCCATCCCAGCCCGCGCTCTGGTTGCCGCCGATCGATCTCGTCCACGTCGAGCCGCACCGGGCCATCGCGGCGGAATCGCCGATCATGCAGCGCATCCGCACGGTCCTGGAGTGGGTTGGCGACGGTCGGGATCCGTCCGATGTGGACGAACTCGTCGCGGCCCTTGCGGAACGTTGCGGCGATGACGCCGAGGACGCCGACCTGCTGCTGGAGTGGGCTGAGCGGGCGGGCCTGGTCCGGTCGGCCGGGGACCTACTGGTGCCGACCGCGATCGCGGAACCCCTGCTGGCGGAACCGGAACTGCTGTGGACCCGGCTCTGGCAGCGGTTCGTGCTCATCGACGACGTCTTCCACACAGAGCTCGACGGGCTTTCCGAGGGCGAGGACGCGCTGCTGGAGATCGTCCAGGCCGCGTTGAGCGTGCTGTATTCGCGGACTGAGGCGGTGCCGGTGGAACTGATCGTCGTGATGGCCTGCGACCTCCTAGCCGCGGATGAGCCGGAAGATCGCGAGGCGGTACGCGGCGTCGTCCGCCGGATGCTCGCCCAGTGGGAGGCGATGCAGGCGGTCCGCTGTCACGTGACCACCGCGCCGGAGGAGATCGAGGCGCTGGAGGAATTCGTGCCCGACGGCGTCGACGCCGATCACACCGTGGTCGAGCTGCTGCCACCTGGTCTCTGGGCCGCGCGGGAGTCGTTGCGCGCCTTCGGCTTCCAGGTGCCCGCTGTGGACGATCTGGTTGGGTGCCCGGCGGAGCTGCTGGCACTGGTGGTGGCAGACGCCTCGGCGGACGTTGCGCGGGTGTTGATCCCGCAGTGGATCGAGCGGCTCGGCGCGGCGCGGGCCAGCGCCGAGCTGGCGGCCTTGCTGCGGCGGGTCGACGACCCGACGATCCGGCTGGCGGCGCTGGGCCTGCTGGAGCACACCGGCGAAGACGGCGTGTCGGCAGTGCGCGAGCTGACCGAGGATGCGGTCGCCGGGCCGGCGGCGCGGATGTGGCTGCAGGCCCGGCCGACCAGCACCGAGAACACGGCCCGCCCCGGCGATGAGCTGCTGTTCTCGCTCGACGGCATGGCGGCGGCCCTGGACGAGGACGTCGATCTGTTCCTCGCGGAGTTCGCCCAGCAGCCGGAGCCGGAGCAGGTCGAGTTGGTCAAGGAGATCGCCGCGACCGCACACCGCAGCGCTGGCGAAATCCTCGCGGTTCTCGCCGAGCACCACGCGGAGGAGGTGGTCGCGGCAGCCGCCCAAGCCGCACTTAGCCGCTGAAACCTGTTTCCAGGCTAGTTCTGCGTGGCGGTGTCAGCAGCGGAGCTTCAGACGCCGCTTGACCTCGGGGATCCCCGACTGTGTATGGGGCCCACGCAGCATCGGGCTGTCCTCGCCAGACGACGTCTGATAACCCGCGGCGGTGCGAGGGTGGGCTAAGAGTGGCGCAGCTTGGAAACAAAACCCCGCCCTTGCACACCACGGCGCAACCCCTTCCGCACCAGCCTCAGGACGGCATTGATCGCCACCCTTTCCGCCGGTCGGAGCAATTCCTCGTGAGTTCCCTCATGTCCGTTTGGCCTGCTAACCAAAAGTTTGTTAGCCTTGCGAACGACTTGCTTCCATCGATGAGGGGGTGGCGACCGATGAGCGCCGGGCACGACGTTCGGTTCCTCGACGTTTTCAAGGGACAACCGAAGGCGGTGTGGATCACCGCGTTCGCGGCCGTGATCGCCTTCATGGGCATCGGCTTGGTCGACCCGATCCTGCTCTCCATCGCCGAGGCGCTTCGCGCCGGGCCCGAGCAGGTCACCCTGCTGTTCTCGTCCTACCTGGGCGTCCAGGTCGTGGCGATGCTCATCACCGGCGCGTTCAGCGCTCGATTCGGCGCGAAGCGGACCGTGGTCACCGGCCTGGTGCTGATCGTGGTGGCGACCCTGGCGTGCGCGACGGCCAGCTCGATCGGCCAGCTCGTCGCGCTGCGGGCGGTGTGGGGCCTCGGCAACGCCTTTTTCATCGCCACCGCGCTGTCGGTGATCGTCGGCGCCGCCAGCGGCGGCCAACAGGCCGCCATCCTGCTCTACGAGGCGGCGCTGGGCATCGGTCTGTCCACCGGCCCGCTGCTGGGTGCCCTGCTGGGCAACATCTCCTGGCGCGGACCTTTCGCCGGCACCGCGGTGTTGATGGCGATCGCGCTGATCCTCTCCGCTGGCTTCCTGCCCAAGGACGGCAACCGCGCCGACCGGCCAAAGGTCCGGCTGCTCGACCCGATCCGCGCGCTCGGCCACAGCGGCCTGCTGCGGACCGCGCTCGGCTCAGCCTTCTACACCGCCGCGTTCTTCATCGTGCTGGCCTGGTCGCCGTTCGTCCTGGAATTCGACGCGATCTCGGTCGGGCTGGTGTTCTTCGGCTGGGGCCTGTGCGTCGCCCTCTCCGGTGTGTTCCTGGCCCCGAAGCTCGCGGCCCGATTCGGCGAGGTCGGCGGCACCATCATCGCGGTGCTGTTCTTCGCGGTCCTGCTCGCCGTCATGGCGATCGGCTCCAAGCCCGTCGTGGTCGTCGCAGTGATCGTCAGCGGCGTCGCCTCCGGCCTGCTCAACACCCTGTTCACGGGTACCGCGATGAGCATCAGCGACGCGCCGCGCCCGGTCGCGAGCGCCGGTTACAACTTCTGCCGCTGGCTCGGCGGCGCGGTCGCGGCCACCCTGGTCGGGCACGTGGCCACCTGGTTCGGTTCGCAGCACGCCCCGTTCGCGATCGGTGCGGTGCTGTGCGTGATAGCGGCGGGCCTGCTGTCCCTGGAACTGCGCACGAAAGCCGACGCCCACCAGGTCCCCACCGAAGCCGCTCTGGTCGGCGAGGAGTTCTGAGCCCAGCAGCCCCCAACCGGACGAACCCCATCGAGCAAACGCTCTGCGGGTATTCACCGAATTTGCGCAGAGCGTTTGCCATTTCAACGCCAGCGCGTAGGCGCCCAACTGGTTGAGGGCACGCACGCCCAACAACACCTTCACCGGCCGGGGCAACGACCTGTGGCCACCCTTGCGACCATGCCACCTGCCGGGGCTCAGCTCCGTAACTGCTCGCCGAGGCGCATGAGGAGGTGGCCTCGGCGGTGTCGTTCGTTCTCGCGTGGTTGGCGTAGCATCCGGCCGGTTTCGGTGAATCCGGCTTCGCTTGCTAGTCCTGCCAGGTCGTCGATCGGCCACCGGTAGGCGGTCGTGACTTTGTGGTCGAACGCGGTGACCGGTCCGTCCTCTGCTTCGAAGAAAGCGAGCAAGAGGTGGCCGCCAGGTGCGAGTACTCGCTGGAACTCGGTGATGTAGGAGGGCAGGTCCTGCGGTGGGGCGTGGATGACGGAGTACCAGGACACGATCCCGTCCAGCTTGTCGTCGGGGAGGTCCAGGGCGTCCATGGAGCCGACGTCGAATCGCAGATCGGGGTATGTCTTGCGGGCGAGATCGATCATCACCGGTGACAGGTCGATACCGAAGACGTCCAGCCCTAGGTCGCGCAGGTGCGCGGTCACGCGCCCGGAACCGCACCCGAGCTCGGCGACGTGCCCGGCGCCGGTGTTGCGTGCGAGTTCGGCGAACGCGGCGAGCACGGCGCGATCCAGCGCAAGTCCGTCGAGCTCGTTGCGGACGTACTCGGTGTAGCGGACGGCGACGGCATCGTAGGCATCCGCTGTCGCACCGAGCTGCGAAGAAAAGTCAGTCACAAGCCGAGACGATAAAGTCCTCCCCCACCGCGCCTGCAATCGCCGTTGCAGGCAGGCCTTGGGTTTGTCCCGACGCCTTTTTCCTGGGGCGTGAGCAACTTTCGGGCCTGCGGGACGTCTTCGCGGCTATGAATACCTATCAGTTCCGGAACGACTGGAGTGCTCCCGCCGCCGAGCGCCCCCCGCATCGTCGTTCCCGCAGGGGTTTGGTGCTGGTGCTGCTCGCGTTGGTGCTGCTGCCGGTGGTGTTCGCCGGGTGGCTTTGGTTCCACGTCGATTCCTCGATCCGGCGGATCGACGCCTTCCCGGACTACCCGGGCAGACCGGCCGCAGGGTCGGGCACGAACTGGCTGATCGTGGGTTCGGACAGCCGGGAGGGACTGGACCCGGAGGTAGCGGCCGGGCTGCACGTCGGCGACGCGGCCGGCCGTCGCACGGACACGATCATGATCGCGCACCTGCCGGACAACTCGACCGCCCCGACGCTGCTCAGCATCCCCCGCGACTCGCGGGTGCGGATCCCGGGGCACGGCAAGACAATGATCAACGCGGCCTTCACAAGCGGCGGGCCGCAGCTGCTGGCGCAGACCGTGGAGCAGGAGACGGGGATGCGCATCGACCACTACACGGAGGTCGGCTTCGGCGGATTCGCGGCGATCGTTGACGCGGTCGGCGGCGTCGAGATCTGCCTCGACGAGGAGATGCACGACACCAAGACGGGCCAGACGCTCCAGGCGGGCTGCCAGCAGATGGACGGCTCGAACGCCCTGACCTTCGTCCGCATGCGCTACAGCGAGTCGACGCCGCGATCGGACCTGGATCGCGTCGCGAACCAGCGCAAGTTCATCGGGGCCCTCGCTTCGGAAGCGTCGAGCTTCACGACGCTGGTCAACCCGTTCACCGACTACGCCCTAGCGGACACCGGCGCGAACGCCCTGACGATGCTCGACGAGGACGGCACGGGCGAACTGTTCTCCCTGACCTGGGCGATGCGCGGGATCTCCTCGGGCGGCGTGGTGACGACAACGGTCCCGGTCACCGACGGCACGGCGCACAACTGGGACGAGAAGAAGGGCGCGGAACTGTTCGAGGCAATGAACACGGACACCCAGGTTCCCGAGGGCCTGATCACGGAGTGACGGGGATACGCGCCGGATGCTCCCGTTCCCGGAACCGACGGTGTCCGCCTCGTCGCGTGGCGAGGTGTTCCTCGGCTACCTCGACTTCTTCCGCGCCACCTCGATCGAGAAGGTCGAGGCCCTGCCGGAGGCGGACCTGCGCCGCAACCGCCTGCCGTCCGGGTGGACGCCGCTGGAACTGCTCAAGCACTTGGCCCACGTCGAACTGCGCTGCATCGAATGGGGTTTCGAAGGTCGGCAGGTCGAAAACCCATGGGGCGACTGGAAGAACGATCGCTGGGAAGTCGCCCGGGGAAACCCGGGAGTCCCTGACGACGTGTCTTCGGACCCAGGGTGAACACACCAGCGAGGTCGTGCGGACCACGGACCTGGAGGCGGTGGGCCAGCCGGACCCCCTCTGGAGAGGAGCGAAACCGGCAACCCTGGAGAGGTTCCTGTTCCACCTGCTGCAGGAATACGCCCGCCGCCGGGAAACAGCCATTCCGAGTCAATGTTCGGCCCGGAGGCAGCGGCGCGATCGGCGAGCAACTCGTGGAGTAGGCCGGCCAGCGGGCTGGGTGCGGGTGTGGGTGGGTCGCCGACGCGGAGAAGAACCTCGTTGTCGCTGGTGGTCACGTCATGGATGGTCATCTGGACGACGCGGCTGAGGGGCTGGGCGTAGAGGAGCACGAGCAGTCCGGCGATGCGTTCCCGCAGCGGGATCGTCTGGTCTGCGACGAGGCGGCGGATAAGCGCGAGTCGCTGGTGCTGGGCTATCGGTGTGGGGTTGGTCGTGGGCTTCCATGTCCAGGTCAGCTTGGGCATATGCCCGGACCGCATGGCCCAGCGCAGGAACGCTTGCGCAGGTCGCCTGGTGCCTGTCCGTTGACATGCCCGCCAAGGAGTTCGGCCGAGTCCACCATCTGCCTGCCGCGCAGCTGACCGCGGTCATCGACGGCATGCGCGCCCGCGGTCTTGTCGGGACCGACGGCTGGCTAACCGCCGCCGGCCGGGCCACGAAGGAACGAGTCGAGGCGTTGACCGACCGGCTCGCGGAGGCGCCGTAAAACGCCCTGGGCCCCAGCGAGCTTGACCGCCTCGTCGCCGACCTCGAACCGATCTCAGCGGCCATCCGGACGGACTTCCCGTGGTAGCGGTTGACATCGTCGACAGGATGGGCGAACCCGTCACCTCGACGTCCCCGACGACGTCAGAATTGTCCGCTGCACCTCCAGATCGAACATCCTGCGCTTCGCTCCGGGCGCTCCACCTGGACTTAAGCCTTCGCTCCACCAGGGTGCGGCGACCCTCGGCGTCAGCATCATCTACTGGCGAGTTTCGGCTGGCCGAAAGATCGGTGACGCGGAGAATGCCGCATGGCCCCGGCCGCGTCGCGGTCGGGACTACTCGTTGAACCAGGAGGTGGCCTGGATGGTGCCGCTCTTGTTGCCGTTCCACCAATAGATCATCCGGTAGGTGTGCCAGTTGCCGATGTTGAAGCCCTGCTTGTCGCAGTCGTTGTCGCCACCGTCGTTGATGGTCATGACCGTCGAGATGCTGCCGTCGACCCCGGAACGGAGCTGGAGCTGCCCGGTGACGCCGTGGCCGTCGGCTTTGGTGTCGCAGATCTTGAAGACGTCACCGTCATCGATGAACGTGAACTGCCCGTGGGAGTCGACGAGGGTCTTGTTTTCAACCGCGGCGGCGGGGACCGCCGTCAGACCCACCAGGGCCAGCGCTGAGGCGCCAGCCACGATGAGGCGGGCGATCCAAGTCTTACGCATGGTTCTCCTCCTGCCTTTCAGATCATGATGACAGACGAACTCGATCAGATGCAGAGATTGACGAACTCCGCTGGCGCCAGGCCACGCTTCAGGCCCTCGACGACTGCTCCGAACAGGAGCGGCTGCATCGCCTGGAAGTACTCGTTCGACCGCGGCCCCGCTGAGCAGGGCTACTCCGGACGCATGGTGCCCGGGGTTCCCGCGTGATTCTTTCGTGTTCCCGAGCCAAGTCTTGTCGGCGTCGCCGGCCATGCCAGCTGGTTGTCAGCAACTCCTTGGCCGCCGCAACGGTGTTCCCGTCCACCCGCCGCGCACCGGAGGACGGCACCGCCCGCTCCGGGGAGTTCGACAAGGGCAGCCGACGGCGCCGGATGACCTACCGCACCGCCGAACGACACCTGCTACCGGAAGGCCGGTCTGGAGTACTTGGTTTTGTATGCGCTGGCGGAGGTCGGCTTCTTTGGTGATATCAGGGCCTGGTCGGGCTAATCGTCGGAGTGGGGGTCGTCTGCGGAGGGCGCCCACCGGCCCACCGGACCGACCCGAGCTCGGCGCGAACTTCCTTGTAATGCTCAGGGTCGATGCGCTCGCTGGGCAGCATGTACTGGTCGTGGGTGTCGAAGATGAGAAACCCGCCGGACGCTGGGGAGTGCGGAGTTGCGGAGTTGCCAACGCCTACGCGGGTACGCTGCTGAAGAAACCCACCGCAGCTAGCGGGATCTGGTCCAAACAGTGTCGGAAATCGAGTGGGCCGACTTCGAAAAAGTAGAGCTGCGCGTGGGGACGATCGTGCAGGCGGAGCCGAACGAGAAGGCGCGCAGGCCTGCTTACGTGCTGAAGGTCGGACCTGGGCGGAGACTCGGTACCAAGGCGTCGAGCGCGCAGATCACGGAGCACTACGAATCCGAGGGCCTGATCGGCCGTGAAGTTCTCTGCGTCTGCAACTTCGCCCCGAAGAGAATCGCGGGTGTGAAGTCCGAGGTCCTGGTGACCGGTGCCCACGAAGAGGGAAACAGCGTGGTCCTGGCGGGCTTCGACCACCCGATGCCCAACGGCGCCCGCCTCTTGTGACCGACTTCGGCAAAAGGATTCCGGCGTTACCCGTTTGGGCTAATGATCATCACGTCATGTAGTCCAGTACCGTTGCCCACGTTCGCTGCGGCGGACTTTCACCGGTAGGCGCGGAAAAACGCGGATTCTCCGGATTTCGCGGGCTCGCCGGTTGGGCCGAGTCAGCACGAGACACCGTTGGCGCGCATCGGGTGTCTTGTGCTGACGGTCCGCATCTCCAGAGACCAATGCTGCGCGTAGCTGCGCCCTTCGTTGGAATGAGGAATGGTGTTGGCGAAACCAATGCGTCGTGCCCTGCTCGCGTCGGCCCTGATCGCCGCAACGGTGATCGCCTCCGCATCGACGGTCGCGGCGGCCCCGGCCAACGGCCCCAGCGCGCTCCGGCTCTCGCTGGACACGAGCGCCGCTTTGGCGCGAAGCATCGCGGTCCTCGAATGCCATCCGGCCGGAGGCACGCACACGCACGCGGCGCAAGCGTGCACGGAACTCGAAGCGGTCCAAGCGGATTTCAGGCAGATGACGCCGGACCAGTCGAAGACCTGCACCTTCCAGTACCAACCGATCACGGCGAGGCTCGAAGGCAACTGGCACGGAAAGCCCGTGAGCTTCACGGAAACCTACCCGAACAGTTGTGTCCTGAAGTCCGAGACCGGAGTGGTCTTCGACCTCTGATCCGCGCCGACCCGGCGACCCGCTTCCAGTAGTACGGTCACGGCTGGTTGTGGCATGAACGTGCTGGCGGAATGTGCGGGGAGTTGGTGCGCAAGCTCTGCGTATCGCCGACGCTTACGCACCTGACGACGAGTTGCTGGTCTCTGTCCCTTGCCTACAACGACAACGGGTATGCGCCGGAGCTTGCGGTGACGGGGTTCCATCCGCTGGAGGGGGCCCGGTTCCTACGAGCGGCTGGTACAGATGAGCAGTTGTGCACGCTTGGGGCATCATTCGGGCGCTCGGGTTGAGGCGGCGATTCGTGGGCTGTCGGACGAGTTGGCGGAGTTCGCTGACGAGGCTGGGACCGTTGCGGGATGCGTTGTGGTACTGCGACATGACTACCGGGCCGGACGGGCAGCGGTTTGACGTTTGAGGAGCGGACCGCGGAGATCGAGCGGCGTTACGAGCCGGGGTCGGTGACGCGGTGGTTTCTGGCCGAGGCTATGACGAGTTGGAGGCCGCGGTGCAGCGGACGACTCGACGGCTTGTTGCTGCGGGCTTGGTCGCGGCTGATCAGCCGACGTAGGGCTTGGCGCGTTGCTGCAAGCCGTGTTCGATGCGGAGGCGGTTGGCGTGGCCGACGTTGCGCGAGGAGATGTCGGTGGGCGCTACCCAGTGGATCTCTTTGCTTTCGCTGTTGGTGCGGGGTGTGCCGCCGATGGGACGGGCGCGGAAGCAGAGGGAGAACTCCTGACGCACTTCGCCGTCGTCGTACGCGATGACGTGGCCAGGGTCGGGAGTAGACGCCGATTAGGCCGGTTATCTCGATGTCGATGCCGGTTTCTTCGGCAGTTTCGCGGATGGCTGCCTGGGCGACGGTTTCGCCGATGTCTTGTGCGCCTCCGGGGATGGAGTACTGGTCGTTGTCGGTTCGGCGGAGCGTGAAGAGGTCGAAACCGTCGCCGATCTCGGGGTGCCGGGTCTGCACTTTCACGGCCTGCGGCACACAAGGTAACCATTTCGCGGCACGGTCCGGAGCGTCCACAAAGGAACTCATGGCCGCGGATGGGTCATGACGACATGCGCGCCGCGCTGATCTACCAGCGGGTGACGAGTGATGCCGACCAGCAGATCGCGGACCGCGTGAGCGGACTGGTCACCGAGTACCGCGAGGGCCGGACAGGCGGACAGGATGAGGACGACGACGGCCCGGCCGGTCACCCATTCCGGTCGGCTAATGGCCCGTGTGTGGCCCGGCCGGACCACTGACGAGCAGAAAGGCCCCTCTCCAAGATCGGAAAGGGGCCTTTCTGACGTGCTAAAACTCTGTTGGAGCGGATGACGGGAATCGAACCCGCGTTCTCAGCTTGGGAAGCTGATGTTCTACCATTGAACTACATCCGCGTACCTCTTCAGCTTGCTTTGAGGCGTTATCAGCCTAACACGGTGGCGGGCGAAGATCGTAGCCGGGCTCCCGATACGCTTAGGGCGTGTTGCTGAGTGACCGAGACCTGCGCAAAGAGCTCGATGACGGTCGGCTCGAACTTGATCCGTTCGACGCCGCCATGATCCAGCCGTCGAGCATCGACGTCCGGCTGGATCGCTTCTTCCGGGTCTTCGACAACACCCGGTACACCCACATCGACCCGTCGAAGCAGCAGGACGAGCTGACGTCGTTGGTGGAGACGCCCGACGACGATCCGTTCGTGCTGCACCCGGGCGAGTTCGTGCTTGGGTCGACCTTCGAGTCGGTGCGGTTGCCGGACGACCTGGCCGGTCGGCTGGAGGGCAAGTCGTCGCTGGGGCGGCTGGGGTTGCTCACGCACTCCACCGCCGGATTCATCGACCCCGGGTTTACCGGTCACATCACCCTGGAACTTTCCAATGTGGCCAATCTGCCGATCACCTTGTGGCCGGGGATGAAGATCGGTCAGCTTTGCCTGTTCCGGTTGTCGAGCCCCGCGGACTTCCCGTACGGCTCGAAGGAGGCCGGGTCGCGCTACCAGGGGCAGCGCGGGCCGACTCCGTCGCGGGCCTACCTCAACTTCCGGCGCACCGACACCCGTCGCTGACTCCGGTTTCTTCGAGCATCGCCACCACCTCGGCCGTGGGGCAAACATCGCCGAATGATCGGTAGATGGTGTGCAGCGTGGCGTTGTGGTCCTCGTCGCGCCCGGCTGCGTTGCCGTCCGCGATCATGATCAGGCGGAAGCCCAGGGTGCTCGCGTCGCGGGCGGAGGATTCGAGGCCGACGTTCGTGACCGTTCCCGTGATCAGGACCGTGTCGATTCCGCGCCGCACCAGCAGTTCCGGTAGCGCGCACCGGCGGGGAAGAAAGCGCTGGGCGCGGACTTCTCGGCCAGCACGTCGCCGTGGATCGTGAACTCCCGCCACACGCGTTCCGCCAGCGGACCTGTGCCGCCCGCGGTGCGAAACGCCTCTGCCGCTTCCGGGCCGTAGAGTTCCTCTGCCAACGGCGTCCGGTCTGTGACCGCCGGAAGGGCCCAAGTCACTGTGCCGCCGGCCGCACGGAGGACCTGGGCCAGGCGGTCGATGTTGGGCACGATGCCGCGGCAGTAGGGGTTGCCGGTCACGAAGAACGGCACCATGTCGATGATCACCAGCGCGGTCCTGGCCGGGGCGAGGCTGGGGAACGCGAAGCGCCGGCCACGGCGCGCCTCGTGCCGGGCGTATTCGCGATCCTCGATCCGCCAGGCGTGCAGCTTCGCGGCCGAATCCTGCGGCGCTCCGATTTCCGGCATGATCGCCAGTCTCCCGCCTGGCCGATTGGGGCCGTTGACCTGGTCCGATGCACAAGGGTGTCCCCGCTTGAGGGTGCCCATCGAATTCTTTTCCCGCTTCGGGAACAACGCGGGCGCCTTGCGCGTATTACGTACCGTACAACGTACGAAGGAGTGTGCATGGCCTCTCGTGAGATCACCCCGTTCCGCCTCGACATCCCGCAGCACGACCTGGACGACCTCCGGGAACGGCTGGCCCGGGCCCGCTGGACCGATGAGGTGCCGGGGCTGGGCTGGAGCTACGGCCCGCCGCTGGGCTACCTGCGGGAGCTGGCGGAGTACTGGCGCAGCGGCTACGACTGGCGGGCGCAGGAGGCGTGGCTGAACGAATTCCCGCAGTACACCACCGAAATTGGCGGCGAGAACATCCACTTCCTGCACGTCCGCTCGCCCTGGCCGGACGCACTGCCGCTGATCCTCACGCACGGCTGGCCGAGTTCCATCACCGAATACCTGGACGTCGTCGGGCCGCTCAGCGAGTCGTTCCACCTGGTCATCCCGTCGCTGCCGGGCTACGGCCTGTCCGGGCCGACCCGCGCCACCGGTTGGGGCGCCAACCGGATCGCCCGGGCCTGGGCGGAACTGATGAACCGGCTCGGCTACGAACGCTATGGGGCGCAGGGCGGCGACTGGGGCACGTGGATCTCCCGCGAGCTCGCGATTCTCGCGCCGGACAACGTGATCGGCGTGCACACCAACGGGATGATCACCTTCCCGGGCGGCGACCCGGACGAGATGGCCGGGCTCAGCGACGCCGACCACGCTCGGATGGGCGCGTGGCAGCGCTACACCGACGAGCTGTACGGGTACAAGCTGATCCAGTCCACGAAGCCGCAGGCGTTGGCATATTCGCTGGCGGACTCACCGATCGGGCTGCTCGGCTGGATCGTCGGCGTGCTCAAGGAGTGGACCGACTGCGAGGACACGCCGGAAGACGCGATCGACCGCGACCGGATCCTGACCACGGTGATGCTGTACTGGCTCACCAACACGTCGGGCTCCGCCGCTCGGTCCTTTGTGGAGACTCCGGACAATTCCGCCAAGGCGGAGGAGGAAGGTGTCATCGCGGAGCTGCAGAACGGTATCGTCCCGCACGGTGTCGCGGTGTTCCCCAAGGATATCCTCGCGCCGGTCCGCCCGTTCGCGGAGCGCATCAACAACATCGTGCGCTGGACGGAGTACGACCGTGGCGGAACCTTCCCGGCGATGGAGGAACCCGACCTGTTCGCCAACGACGTCACGGCGTTCTTCGCGTCGTTGCGCGGGTGACAGGTTCGCCAGCTTGGGTGCGTGCTTGGTGGGGTGGAGCGAACGGCCTGCTGACTCCGTCTAGCGACGTGAACGGTCCGTTCGCTCCACCCCCGACCGGCGTCATGGCCAGATGAGGGTGAGGTCGAAGAGGGTGCCGAAGCGGGATTCGGCGCTGGCAAAGACGAGGGGCGCCTCCCGCGTGGGAGGCGCCCCTAGGTGTTTGCGGCGTCAGCTGCCCGCAGGTGCGGCTGTGTCCTCCGCGGACTTCTCGCCTCGCTTGACCGCCGACAGCAGCAGCTGGGCCACGTCGACGACCTCGACCGACTCCGAGGCGACCTTCTCGCTTTGGCGGGCCGTCAGGCCGTCGGAGAGCATGACCTTGCAGAACGGGCAACCGGTCGCGATCTTCGTTGGCGCCGTGCCCAGCGCCTCGTCGACGCGTTCGACGTTGATGCGCTTGCCGATTCGTTCTTCCATCCACATCCGCGCGCCACCCGCGCCACAGCACATCGAGCGGTCCGCGTGCCGCGGCATCTCCCGGAACGTCGCGCCCGAGGCCCCGACCAGGTCCCGCGGCGGGGTGTAGACCTTGTTGTGCCGACCCAGGTAGCAGGGGTCGTGGTAGGTCACGTCCTCCGCCACCGGGGCGACCGGGACCAGGCGCTTCTCCCGCACCAGCTTGTTCAGCAGCTGGGTGTGGTGCACCACCTCGAAGTCACCACCCAGCTGCGAGTACTCATTCGCCAGGCTGTTGAAGCAGTGCGCGCACGTCGCGACGATCTTGCGCTTGCCCGGTTCCCGGCCCTCGAAAACGCTGTTGAGGACCTCGACGTTGCGCTGGGCCAGCATCTGGAAGATGAACTCGTTGCCCGCGCGCCGCGCCGGGTCACCGGTGCAGGTCTCTTCCGGTCCCAGCACCGTGTACTTCACACCCGCCATGTGCAGCAGCTCCGCCACCGCGCGGGTCGTCTTCTTGGCCCGGTCCTCGAACGCGCCCGCACAACCGACCCAGAACAGGTACTCAACGTCGTCGGCGAGTTCGCCGTCGAAGACCGGTACTTCGAAGCCCAGGTCCTCGGTCCACGCCAGTCGGTCCTTGGCGTTCTGACCCCACGGGTTGCCCTTGTTCTCCAGGTTCTTGAACATCCCGCCCAGCTCGGTCGGGAAGTTCGACTCGATCATCACCTGGTACCGGCGCATGTCCACGATGTGGTCGACGTGCTCGATGTCAACCGGGCACTGCTCCACGCACGCACCGCACGACGTGCACGACCACAACACGTCCGGGTCGATGACACCCTCTTCCTCGGGTCCGCCGATCAGCGGCTTCTCCGCCTCCGCCAACGCCAGCACGTCGACCTTCGCCAACCGCGCTTCGGCGTCGTCACCGGTGATGCCGACCTCGTCACCGGTCATGTCCTTGCGGCCGCCCGCCAACAAGTACGGGGCCTTGGCGTAGGCGTGGTCGCGCAACGACGTGATCAGCAGCTTCGGTGACAACGGCTTGCCGGTGTTCCACGCCGGGCACTGCGACTGGCACCGACCGCACTCCGTGCACGTGGTGAAGTCCAGCCAGCCCTTCCACGAGAAGTCCTCGATCTTGCCCGCACCGAACACATCCGTGTCCGGATCCGCCTCCTCGAAGTCCAGCGGCTTGCCCGCCGACATCATCGGCTTCACCGCACCCAGCGCCACATCTCCATCAGCCTCGCGCTTGAAGTAGATGTTGAAGAACGCGCTGAACCGGTGCCACGCGATGCCCATCGTCATGGTCCTGGAGATCACGATCAGCCAGACCGTGGCGCTCATCAGCTTGACGAAGGCGAAGAACGACACCAGATTCGGGCTGGCCGGCAGCAGGGATCCGATGGGGCCGGAGGCGAACTCGGCCCACAGCGGCATCTCGTGGACGCCCAGCGCGGACTTCGCGGCGCGGACGCCGAGGATGCCCACGCCCTCGATGAGGACGACCGCCTCGATGAAGTAGGCCCAGGCGAAGTTGGACCCTTGGAAGCGCGAGACGCGGCCTGCGCGGCGCGGGTGGTTGCGCTGGCGGATCGCGATCAGGACCAGGATGCCGACGACCGTGCCGACGCCGAGAACCTCCATCAGGAGGTGGAAGATCGCCAGTTCGTCCAGGATCGGCCAACCCCAGGTCGGCGCGAAGACCTCGCCGTAGGCCTCGAACAGCGCCAGGGAGCCGATCAGGAAGCCCCACATGACCAGCCAGTGCCAGATTCCGACGCTGCGGAACTTGTTCATCCGCGTGTGCGCGGCGAATTCCTTGACCACGGTGGCCAGGCGGGCCAGGGCGGGGCCGTTGCGGGTACCGTCCGGCTGCCCGAGGCGGATGATGCGCACGAACTTGGCGATCGTCGCGGCGAACATGCCCCAAGCGACGATGCCGAGCACGACAGCGATCCCGCCGAGCGTGATCTGTACAGCGCCCATGGTTCGGGTGCCTTTCCTCCGGGTGCGGTGGTGCAAGCAGCGTACGCCGTGTTACTCGTCGGTAACCATGTGGGAGTCGCTGTTGCTGGGAACAGTCGGTGATTCTGCGAGACAGCTGGGCGAAAAACTAGTTGTGCAGTCGTACAAGTTTTTCCGTTATCCTGGCCTCCGCGGGCGGTTCGCTCACCGCCGGGGGACGTGGTGATGTTGCTGGGGTTTCGAGAGTTATTCCTGTTAAACGCGTGCGATGCGACGGCGGGTTTCTGCCGAGCGCCAAACGTTTCCGACGTCGATCACGGCAAAATCGGGATCGAGCGTGCGATTTTCGCCACGTATTCGTCGAGCGAACGGTCTGTTCAGTTATGTCATCAGGTGGGCGCGGATCAGGGGGTTTGGCATGGCCGAATCGGGCAGCGGATCGATGCGCGCGTCGGACGCGGACCGGGAGGCGATCGCGCAGCGGCTGCGCACGGCTCTGGACGAGGGCCGGCTCTCCATCGTCGAGTTCGACGAGCGCCTCCAGCGCGCTTACGCGTCGACGACGTTGGGCGAGCTGCAGCCATTGGTCGCCGATCTGCCGGAGCCGGTGCCCGCGAAGTCGTCCGAGGAGGTCGTCAAGCAGGATCGGCACACGAAGAAGATGGTCAAGGAGTGGCGGGACTGGGCGAGCGTCGCCTTCATCCTGGTCGCGATCTGGGCGGTGACCTCCGTCGCCTCCGGTGAACCGCACTTCTTCTGGCCGATGATCCCGATGGGCATCTGGGCGGCGATCAACGTGGCCTCGATGATCTCCGGCGGCAGCGGCGACAAGAAGGGCGAGAAGTCCCACTTCGACCACTAGGGACCCGCGTACCCGCGCCGTCTCATCCGTATCCTGAACAAGTAGGGCACTCGTTCAAGTTTCCGGGGGGAGGCAGTGTGGCCTACCTGCTGCTGGCGGTGGCGATCCTAAGCGAGGTACTCGGCACAGTGTCGCTGAAGCTGTCCGAAGGGTTCAGCAAGACCGTCCCGTCGATCCTGGTCTTGGTCGGATACGTGGTGGCCTTCAGCGCGCTCAGCGTCGTGCTCAAGCTCGGCCTGCCGGTCGGCGTCGCCTACGCGATCTGGGCCGGAGCCGGGGTCGCGCTGGTGGCGATCATCGGTGCGGTGTTGCTCGGAGAGGAGATCACCGCAGTGCAGATCGGCGGCATCGGGCTCATCATCGGCGGTGTCGTCGCGCTCGAACTGGGCGGCGCGCATTGATGGCGGCGCGACGAAACTCCGACGAGGCGGAAACCGACGGCCGCCGCGCCAAGGGCGAACGCCGCCGTCGCGCGATCATCGACGCGACGCTTCGGGTGGTCGCCCGCGACGGCGTGGGAGCGGTGAGCCACCGCAACATCGCCCGCGAGGCCGAGGTGCCGCCGGCGTCAATCGCCTACTACTTCGCGGGCATCGACGACCTGCTGGTGGCTACGCTGCTGGAGAGCTGCGAAACCCTGATCGTCGAGATCGACCGGCTGCGCGGGCAGGTCCGGGAGAAAACCGACTGGCCGCGGGTGATTGCCGAGGCGCTGGCGTCGATGGTGCGCGACCAGCGCGAACGCACCGTGGGCGAGTACGAGCTCTACCTGCTCGCCGCCCGCCGCCCGGCGCTGCGGCCGGCCGCCCGCCGCTGGATCGAGGTCGCCACCGGCTTCATCGACGACGGCGCGGCCGGGGACGAGCCGGTGATCCGGGCGCTGTTCGCCGCCATCGACGGGCTGCTCATTCAGGCGCTCATCGCCGACGAGCCGCCCAGCGCCGACGACCTCGAACCGACGCTGCGCTTGCTCATGCGACCCGTGGACTACCTGCGGGATTCGATCGGCTGATCAGCTGAAGGTCGCGGGTTTGCGCCGGACATTGTTATGCGGGTCGTATCGAGCGGGGCCGGGCGCGTGGGCGCACACTCCCCGCATGCGCGTCACGCTGGTCCAGGGCGACATCACCGAGCAGGAAGTCGACGCAGTCGTGAACGCGGCGAACTCCTCGCTGCTGGGTGGCGGTGGCGTGGACGGCGCTATCCACCGGCGCGGCGGGCCGACGATCCTCCAGGAATGCCGGCTGATCCGGTCCTGCGAGCTCCCGGAGGGGCTGCCGGCCGGGCGGGCGGTGGCGACCACCGCCGGCGAACTCCCGGCGCGCTGGGTGATCCACACCGTCGGCCCCACCTACGCCGCCTCCGAGGACCGGTCCGGGCTGCTGGCTTCCTGCTTCCGGGAGTCCCTGCGGATCGCCGACGAACTCGGCGCGAAAGTGGTCGCCTTCCCCGCCATCTCCACCGGCGTCTACCGGTATCCCCTCGACGAGGCGGCGCGGATCGCGATGCGCGTGGTGCGCGAGACCCCGGCCGATGTCGACGAGGTGCGCTTCGTCCTCTTCGACGCGAAGTCCCTGGCGGCGTTCGAAGCCGCCTACGACGACGTCTTCGGAGCGTGAAGCTCCCGGCTGCGGCGGGAAAACTCGACAGGTCCGAGGTGGATGGCTGTCCGCGCAGGTGAGTGCTCGTTAGTGCTTCGGGCTGCGGTAGAGGCGGTTTGGGAAGTGGCTGTCCGGGGTGGGGTCAACGACTGCCCGGTGAGCGTGGTGGCGGGGGTAGCGCAACCTCAGACGCCGCCCGGACTGCGGGTTCCCTGACTCGTGAATGCCAAATCACCACGACGACTCGATCCCCCGAGAATTCTTGAACTTTGGTGCAGCCCCTACCTCGCCTTCGCTGCGCCCGATCAAGAGACGCCCCGGCGAGAGCGGGGTTGGGTCGACTGGGGCACAAGCCGCGGCCTTCCCTCGGGCGCGGCGGAAATGCCGCCAGGTGGCTGAAGTCGAAGGCTGCGGGAACTACGCCGAAGGTCGGTTCCGGGGAAACTCCCGGGGTGTTTCGGGGGGTGTCCCTGAGGTGTGGGCCGGACGCGGTGCGTAACTTCGTCCGCGGGTGAAGTCGGCAAGCTTGGGGGATGGCGATGGCTCGGGTTGGGCTCGCGGTGGGCGGGGCGGCGCTGGTGCTGATCGGGGGAGCAGGGCTGTTCGGGTGGCCTTCGTCATCAGTGCAGGAGCGTTCCACCGGACTGGACGGGATCGACCGCGTCGAACTCGCCGGCGGCGCTGGCGACATCGAGGTGCGCCATGCGCCGGGCGCTCGCGCCGAGATCGTGCAGCGGGTCCACCGCTGGGAAAGCGCCTTCTTGGGCGGCGGGGGCGATGCCACCGAGATCAAGCACCGCGTCGAGGGCGGCGCGCTGGTGCTGCCCACCGGCTGCGGCTGGAACTGCACCGTCGACTACCAGGTCACGCTGCCGACCTCGGTGCCGGTTCGCGGCAACCTCGACTCCGGCGGGCTGGACGCAGTCGGAATGCAGTCGGTGCAGGCCGAGACGGGTTCCGGCGAGGTGCTGCTGAGCGAGATCGGTGGTCCGGTCGACGTCCGCACGGGTTCCGGCGGCGTGTCGGTGACTCGGGTCCGCGGTCCGGTCGACGCGGAAACCGGTTCCGGGGAAATCACGCTGGCCGAGATCGGCGGCGAAGTCAGGGCGCGCACCGGCTCCGGTGGCGTGTCGGTCAGCGACGTCGACGGTCCGGTCGATGCGAACACGGGTTCCGGGGAGATCACGCTGCACGAGATCGGCGGCCGGGTCGGGGTCGAGACCGGCAGCGGCGGGATCAGCGGGCGCGGCCTGCGCGGCCCGGGCGTCCTCGCCAAGGCCGAGTCCGGCGACGTCGAGTTGGAACTGGTCAGCCCGCAGACCGTCGAGGTGTCCACCGGGAGCGGCGGCATCGAATTGACCGTGCCCGGCGACCGCTACCGCGTCGACACGGACAGCGGCTCTGGCGGCGTCGACGTGGACGTGGCGCAGGACCCGGCCGCCGTGAAGCGGCTGACGTTGTCTAGCGGCAGCGGCGAGATTAGCGTTAAGCAGGCCTGACCCCGCTCCGACGCCGACATGTCGACAAGCCGACGTGTCGGCTTCCGGCCGCCGATTCGTCGCGTGAACGGTCCTGCTTAAAAGAAGAACTCAGTCGATCATTGTGTTGTTCTCCGCCGGCCTGGACCATGCCGATCTGGGCGAAATCGGCGTCCGAGGTGAACGTCGTGCAGGCCATGGCGTCGGTGAGCGGGAGGAACATCGACTCCTCGGAGGATTCCGGCGCAGCCGCCGCCGTTCTCGACCGGTGTCCCACCGGACTCGACCGAGCTGGAGCGAACCGGGCTGCGGGACGGAGGACCGGGCCGACTGCTGGGCTGTGCACGCTGTGGTCGCAGGGAGGAAGAGGTCCTGAAACGAAGATGCCGGCTCGAATTGGCCGGGAATTCTTGAACCTCGTGCTGCATCCTTCGCTGTTCGCTGCGTCTGATCAGCGACGCCCCGCTGCGGTCGAGGCTGATCGCAGTGTGCCACGTCACAACCGGTGGCGGCCGGGTGGCATTGTGCTAATCGGGAGCGTTGGCATCCGCGAAAGCGGTCCTGGCCGCGACCGACCGCCTGTTGGCCATGTCACTTCGCGCGTTGCCCCCGGAACTCCCATCGCTGGTCAACCGTTGTCTTGGCAGAAAGCTTGAGTGACCCGCGCTCAATGGCGGATTGACGATGATGATGAGCAGTGGGTAAAACTTGAGTGAGCAAGGCTCAAGGGCTTGGGATGGCCCTTGGGCACAGGCAACAAGTCGGGAGGAAAGCAGCATGGCGCGAGCGGTCGGTTTCGACCTGGGGACTACCAACTCCGTCGCTACCGTCCTGGAGGGCGGTGAATCGACGGTGGTCACCAACTCCGAGGGCTCGCGGACCACGCCGTCCGTCGTGGCCTTCGCGAAGAACGGCGAGATCCTCACCGGTCAGCCAGCGAAGAACCAGGCGGTCACGAACGTGGACCGCACCATCCGGTCGGTCAAGCGGCACATGGGCACCGACTGGAAGGTCCAGATCGACGACAAGACCTACACGCCGCAGGAGATCAGCGCCCGCGTGCTGATGAAGCTCAAGCGGGACGCCGAGGCGTACCTGGGCGAGGAGGTCACCGACGCGGTGATCACCGTCCCGGCCTACTTCGAGGACGCCCAGCGGCAGGCCACCAAGGAAGCCGGCCAGATCGCCGGCCTCAACGTGCTGCGCATCGTCAACGAGCCCACCGCCGCCGCGCTGGCGTACGGCCTCGACAAGGGCGAGAAGGAACAGACCATCCTGGTCTTCGACCTCGGTGGCGGCACCTTCGACGTCTCGCTGCTGGAGATCGGCGAGGGCGTCGTCGAGGTGCGGGCCACCAGCGGTGACAACCACCTCGGTGGTGACGACTGGGACGAGCGCATCGTCGAGTGGCTGGTCGACAAGTTCAAGTCCTCGTCGGGCATCGACCTGACCAAGGACCGGATGGCCATGCAGCGGATCAAGGAAGCCGCCGAGAAGGCCAAGATCGAGCTGTCCAGCTCCTCCACGGCGAACATCAACCTGCCGTACATCACCGTCGACGCGGACAAGAACCCGCTGTTCCTGGACGAGACGCTCTCCCGCGCCGAGTTCCAGCGGATCACCTCCGACCTGCTGGAGCGCTGCCGCAAGCCGTTCGAGGCGGCCATCCGCGACGCCGGTGTCAAGCTCGACGACATCGACCACGTGGTGCTGGTCGGCGGATCCACCCGCATGCCCGCGGTCAGCGACCTGGTCAAGGACCTGACCGGCGGCCGGGAGCCGAACAAGGGCGTCAACCCGGACGAGGTCGTCGCCGTCGGCGCCGCCCTGCAGGCCGGTGTGCTGCGCGGTGAGGTCAAGGACGTCCTGCTGCTGGACGTCACCCCGCTGTCCCTGGGCATCGAGACCAAGGGCGGCATCATGACCAAGCTCATCGAGCGCAACACCACGATCCCGACCAAGCGTTCCGAGACCTTCACCACCGCCGACGACAACCAGCCGTCGGTCCAGATCCAGGTCTTCCAGGGCGAGCGCGAGATCGCCGCGCATAACAAGAAGCTCGGCATGTTCGAGCTCACCGGTCTCCCGCCGGCGCCGCGCGGCATGCCGCAGATCGAGGTCACCTTCGACATCGACGCCAACGGCATCGTGCACGTCTCCGCCAAGGACCTGGGCACCGGCAAGGAGCAGTCGATGACCATCACCGGCGGCTCCGCGCTGCCGAAGGACGACATCGACCGGATGGTCAAGGACGCCGAGGCGCACGCCGACGAGGACAAGAAGCGTCGCGAGGAGGCCGAGGCCCGCAACCAGGCCGAGACGCTGGTCTATCAGACCGAGAAGATCCTCAAGGAGAACGACGAGAAGCTGCCGGCCGACGTCAAGGACAAGGTCAAGGCCGCCGTCGGCGAGGTGAACGAGGCGCTCAAGGGCGACGACGTGCCCGCCATCTCCGCAGCCGTGGAGAAGCTCGCCACCGAGTCGCAGGCCCTCGGCCAGGCGCTGTACGCCGACGCGGGTGTCAACGCCGCGGCCGGTGCGGGTGCCGCCGATGCTGGTGCCGCCGGTGCTGGTGCCGCCGGGGCGAGCTCGTCGAAGGAAGACGACGTGGTGGACGCGGAGATCGTCGACGACGAGGACGAGAAGAAGAAGTGACTGCGGACAGGCCGAAAATGTCGCGCAACGAAGGCGAGCAGGAGCCGGTGGTGGTCCGGGATCGGCGGCGCATCGACCCCGTGACCGGCCAGCGCCGGGTGCCTGCTCCGAACGGAGAAGAGGCGCAGGTGGCCGAAAGCATGTCCGGCACCCTCGATGAGGACATCGTCGGGAACGCCGAGCAGGAGGCCGCGCAGCCCGAGCCCGAGCAAGCTGTCGGCGACTCGGCCGGGCTGCAGCAGCAGGTTGACGAGCTCACCGCAGACCTAAAGCGGGTCACCGCGGAGTACGCGAACTACCGCAAGCGGGTGGAACGAGACCGCGAAGCGGTGATCGTCGGCGCGAAGGCGTCGGTGGCCGCCGACCTGCTGACGGTGCTCGACGACCTCGATCGCGCCGAGGCCCACGGCGACCTCAACGGCGCGTTCAAGGCAGTGGCGGACAAACTGGTCGCGACGTTGAACTCGGCCGGGCTGGAGCCCTTCGGCGCGGAAGGCGACGAGTTCGACCCGTCGGTGCACGAGGCGGTGCAGCACAGCACCTCGCCGGACGTGCAAGGGCCGACCGTGACGACTGTTCTGCGCCGCGGTTACCGGTTCGGCGACCGGGTGCTGCGTCCGGCGATGGTCGCGGTGACCGACCACGAGCCGGCCGCCGAGCCCGCCGAACCGGCGACCGGCGAGAACCAGTCCGAGCAGGGTTGATGAGCAACGGAGGGAGGAACGCCCGGTGAGCGCCAGGGAATGGCTTGAGAAGGATTTCTACGCCGAGCTGGGCGTCTCCTCCGCGGCTTCGGCCGAAGAGATCAAGAAGGCGTACCGGAAGCTGGCGCGGGAGAACCACCCCGACGCCAACCCCGGCAACGCCCAGGCTGAAGCCAAGTTCAAGGCCGTCTCCGAGGCCTACGGGGTGCTCTCCGACCCGGACAAACGAAAGCAGTACGACGAGGCCCGGAAGCTGTTCGGTGCTGGCGGTTTCGGCGGCGGCCAGGGCGGTTTCGGTGGTTTCGGCGGTCCGGGTGGCACCGGCGGCTTCGACATCGGTGATCTCTTCGGCAGTGCCGGGGGCGGTGGTGGCGGCGGGCTCGGCGACCTCTTCGGCGGCCTGTTCGGTGGTCGCCGCCCCGGTGCCACCACGGCGAACCGCCCGAAGCGCGGCGCCGACGTGGAGACCGAGGTGCGCATCGACTTCGCCGAGGCGGTGCGCGGGGCCACGGTTCCGCTGCGGTTGTCCAGCCCGGTGAGCTGCCCGACCTGCCACGGTTCGGGTGCCAAGCCGGGCACCCGGCCGCGTTCCTGCACGACCTGCTCTGGTTCCGGGCTGGTGACGCGCAACCAGGGTGCGTTCGCGTTCAGCGAGCCGTGCCCGGACTGCCGGGGTCGCGGCCAGCTGATCGACGCCCCGTGCCCGGACTGCCGCGGCGAAGGGGTCAGCACCCGCAGCCGGACGCTGACGGTGCGGATCCCGGCCGGGGTTTCCAACGGGCAGCGGATCAGGTTGGCGGGACAGGGCGAACCCGGTCGGCAGGGCGCCGCCGCGGGCGATCTGTACGTGGTGGTGCACGTCAGCCCGCACCGGGTGTTCGGACGTTCCGGTGACGACCTGACGATCACGGTTCCCGTCACCTTTCCCGAGCTGGCGCTGGGCACTACGTTGACCGTGCCGACCCTGGACGGAAAGGTGTCGCTGAAGGTCCCGGCTGGGACCGGCAGCGGCCGCACCTTCCGGGTGCGCGGCAAGGGCGTGGGCAAGAAGGACGGCAGCAGCGGGGATCTCCTGGTGACGTTGCAGGTCGCGGTTCCGTCCAAATTGGACGACAAGGCGGCCGAGGCGCTGACGGACTACGCGAAGGCGACCGCCGACCACGATCCGCGCCGCGACCTGAACGAGCTGCTCGGGAGGTAGTCATGGCCGGTCGCCCAATGGATCCGGGCTTCGGGTTCCCGCCGGGGGCCAACGAGGACACGCCGATGTTCGTGATCTCGGTGGCCGCGCAGCTGTCCGGGCTGCACGCGCAGACCCTGCGCAGCTACGACCGACTGGGTCTGGTCTCGCCCGGGCGCACCCCTGCGGGCGGCCGCCGCTACTCCCTGCGAGACATCGCCCTGCTCCGCGAGGTGCAGCGCCTCTCCCAGGAGGAGGGTGTGAACCTGGCGGGCATCAAGCGGATCATCGATCTTGAGAACGAGGTCGATGCGCTCCGCGCCAAGGTCCAGGAACTGGCCGAAGAGGTGGCGGCGGCCCATGCGGCGGCCGAACAGGCGGCGGCCGCGGTGCACGCCTCCTACCGCCGGGACCTGGTCCCCATCCGCCAGGAAACGGCCCTGGTCGTCTGGAAACCAGACCGCAAACGGCGCTGACCGCTGGCGATAGCAACGCTGGAAGGGCGCCTGATGACCGCGAGGCGACCATCAGGCGCCCTTCGCGTTCGTGCCTCCTGCCAGCGGCTCCCAGCCCGCGTCCTGGCGCGTTACCTGGCTGAAGGCGGAGCCGCGCGGACCAAGATCTGGCGGGCGGGCATGCTCACCGTCTTCGACGACCGCCTGCTACCGATCGACCTCGCGGTCGGAGACTGGGCGCGGTGGGACGAAACCGTCGCCGAGCGCCTCCGCCGCGTCGACGACAAGCGCCTGGCCTAACCGCGGGAGCTGTTCGGCAGCTAATGCTCGGATCCCGAGGAGGTCGAAACCCGCAGCATGCTGCTGTTCTGCTTGGTGACCGGCCACCACTACCTCGTCGTGGACCACGGCGAGCGCACCCGACGCGAGGTCCTGGCCCGAGCTGCCGAATTCCTGCTCGAACGGCGCGTTGCCCACGAGTGAGGGGGCGCCTTCGGCCAGGTCGGTCGAAGGCGCCCCTCACTTGCTCGGTCCTCGGGCGGTGATCAGTCCAGGGTGAACGGGTCGTAGCGGATGTGGTCGAGGGGCGTGCCCGCGACGAGCATCCGGGAGACCGTGGCCCGGATCATCCCCGGCGAGCCGCTGACCAGGACGTCCCAGTCCTGCCACGCGCCGTAGCGGGTCACCGCCTCGGCGAGCGTGCCGTGCTCCGCGCCCGAGACGCCCGGGTCGTCCTCCACTACCGGCGTGATCGTCAGCCACGGGTTGTGCATCGCGATGCGCTGGAGGTTCTCCAGGTCGTAGAGGTCCTCGCGGGTCCGGCCGCCGTAGAACAGCTGCACGCGCGGGTTCTCCCCGTACTGCGCGAGGTCGTCGATGATCGCACGTATCGGGGTCACTCCCGTACCGCCGGCGATCATCAGGGCGTCCGGCGAGGTCGCCCGGTCCACGGTCAGCCTCCCCATCGGCGAGCCGATCCGCCACTGGTCGCCGGGGCGGGCGTGCCCGACCAGCGCGCGGCTGACCCAGCCGCGTTCCACTGACCGGACGTGGAACTCCATGATCCCGTCCTCGCTCGGCGCGTTGGCGGGGCTCAGGTAGCGCCACAGCCGGGGCCGCTGCGGCACCTCCACGCTCACGTACTGGCCAGGCTGGTACGGCACCGGGTGGTCGGGCTGGACGCGGATCACCGCGACGTCCCAGCTGAGCCGCTCGTGGTGCACGATCTGGCCGGTGTACCAGGCGGGGCCGTCGTCGGCGGCGGCCGCCTCGGTCATCGCGGAGGCCATCACGGTGTAGGCCTCGGCCCAGGCGCGCTCCACGTTGTCGGTCCAGGCGTCGCCGGCGTACTTCTTGATCGAGGCGAGCAGCGCGGTGCCCACCGCCTCGTAGTGCGCCGTGACCACGCCGAACTTGCGGTGGTCGCGGCCGAGTTGGTGCAAGAACGGCAGCAGCTCGTCCGGCCTGTCGACCATCTGGATCACGTGCACGAGCGCCCGCAGCAGTCTGCTGCGCTGCACTTCCATGTTCACCGCGAACAGGTCGCGGGTGGCCGGTGAGAGGCTGAAGAGCATGCCGTAGAAGAACCTCGTCACATCGTCGGTTCGCGGCTCGACGACTGCGAAGCTCTCGCGGATGAGGCGAACCATCTTGCTCACACCGGAGTTCGACGGCTCGTGGTTCGGGGGTCCAGGGCTCAGTACGGCGTTCGCTGTCATGGTTCGGGGCAGTCTTCTCCACGTTGGCGGTCGTACCCAGGCAGGCACACCACTACTTGCAAGCGTCCCCCGACACAGGGTGGACCCTAACTTGTGCCTCGTGACGCGTCTGCCTTGATGCCACTTTTGAGTGCTTCTTAACTACTTCACGTAGATAATGCACGGACCTGTCGAGGGAACCTAGGATCCAGCGTTGTTAGCAGAGAGGTGTACGTGACACGGTGACGCTCGTGATCCCCGACCACCTAGCCCCGACCGGTACTGCCGACGCGGCACTGTTGGAGCTGGAGCTCTCAGGCCCGCCCACCCCGAACGAGTCCTGGCAGGTCGCGTCCCCGATCCAGCAGCGCGGCCAGGAGCTCGACGCGCCACCGCGCGACCCGTTCGTCGAGGACGGTCCGGTTCGGCCGCCCGGTTCGGCGGGTGAACACCTGCTGCAGCGCGCCTACGGCACCGAGAAGCGCGCCCGGAAGTTCTACGACGACCAGGTGCTGGACCACCTGAATCCGCTGATGAAGGAGTTCATCGGGCGGATGGAGATGGCGTTCGTGGCCACCTCCGACCGGCACGGCGAGTGCGACTCCAGCCTGCGCGTCGGCCCGGCCGGGTTCATGGTGGTCCTCGACGACCGGCACCTCTGCTACCCGGAGTACCGGGGCAACGGTGTGCTGGCCAGCTTGGGAAACATCAGTGAGAACCCGCACATCGGGATCCTGTTGGTGGACTTCGTGACCGACCTGATTGGCCTGCACGTCAACGGCAAGGCCCGCATCGTCGACGATGCCGGCCTGCGCGCCATCCACCCCGCGTTGCCCGCCGAGTTCGACCGCAGCCGCACACCCGAGCGCTGGGTCGTGGTGCAGATCGAGGAGGCCTACATCCACTGCCGAAAGCACATCCCGCGGATGGTGCCGGTGCTGCGCCAGCGCAGCTGGGGCACCGACGACGTCAAGCGCAAGGGCGGCGACTACTTCGAGTCCAAGGGCATGCCGCGGCCGTGGCACCGGCCCGAACCGGTGGGCGGCCAGGACTGCTGAGCCCATCCTCGCAACCGGCATCGCTGCGGGCGGCGTCTGGCGACGGACAGCTTCGGTGCCGAGTATTGGTCGATACGCAAGTTGGGGATCCCGCAGCCCAGGGGCGTCTGAGGTTCCGCGACCCGCGCCGCCACGCAAATTGAGTTCGAGACAGGCGCTTCTTAGAGTGGGGCGAAACGGACTAGCGTTGACTTGCGGGTCGGCGGTTGGTGCCGCCGTGGTCGTCGGCGGTGCGGGTGGGAGAGCTGTGATCGAGGACGAGGCGCCGAGCTCGACCGGCGGGGTGCGCGCGGAAGGCGTCGACCGGCGTTGCGCGGCTGAGTCCGTCGAGCGCGAGTTGGTGCTGATGTTCCGCCGTGCCCGGAACCTGTCGACCGCCGTGGCCGCGCACGTGCACCCGGACCTGGATCCCGCCTCTTACAGCCTGTTGCTGATGGTCGACGACGCGGGACCGCTGCGCGGCATGGACGTCGCGGACCGTACCGGGCTGGACAAGTCCACGGTGAGCAGGCAGATCGCGACCCTGGTGGACCTGGATCTGCTGGAGCGGGTGCCGGATCCCGACGACGGCAGGGCTCGCCGCATCCAGCTCTCCGACCTCGGGCGCGAGCGGCTGGCGCAGATGCGCGCTGAGCGCCGCAAGCACCTGCACGGCCAGTTCGCCAGCTGGTCCACCCAGGACCTCAAGGATCTGGCCCGACTCCTGGGCAAGCTCAACGCCATGATGTGAGCACGTTTCACGAGGTGCGGGGCATCCGTGACCCGGTAACTGGGGCGCGGGTGCCCCTCTCGCATTTTCCGACCGGGTGCCCTTCTCCTGGGTTCTTGATCCTTCCGGTGCGTGGCATCACATTCTGACAAGTTGCGGCGCGCAACTAAATGAGCTTATAGTTGCGTGCAGCAACTAAAGGATTGAGCTCATGGGACCGACACACGAGACCTGCGCCGAGCTGCTCCGACCGCTTCGGGCGATGCTCGGGCTCAAACAGGTGGCCATGCAGCGGGGGCAGTTCACGGCAGAGCACGTGCCGTACGCGGCCGCCGGGTTGCTCACCGAACTCGTCTTCCGCGGCGAATGCCGGGCCTCCGACCTCGCTCACCACCGGATCGTTGACGCGTCCGTGGTGAGCCGCCAGGTGGCCCAGCTCGAACACGCCGGCCTCATCACCCGCCGGCCCGACCCGGCGGACCGGCGAGTAGCCCTGCTGCGCGCCACGCCCGGCGGCGAGCGCGCCGTGGCCGAGCTCGAACGCCGGAAGGCGGAGTGGATCGGCGAGGCCCTGGCCCACTGGGACGACGACAAGGTCCGCGAACTCGCCGGACTGCTGGGGGACGCGATGGACGACATCCGTCGCTACACGATCAACGACGGAGTCTGCGCTGCCGACTCCGTGACCAAGGAAGGAACTCGATGACCAGCTCGACGGAGACGGCGCCGGACGCGATAGCGCCGGCCCGCCGGGACGGGCGCGACGAGCCCGCTGCGGGATCGTCGATGACGCATCGGCAGATCCTTGAGGCGATGTCGGGTCTGATGTTGGCGCTGTTGGTCGCCATCCTCAGCTCGACGATCGTCTCGAACGCGCTGCCCCGGATCATCGCCGACCTGGGCGGCACCCAGAACCAGTACACCTGGGTGGTCACGGCGATGCTGCTCACCTCGACCGCATCCACCCCGATCTGGGGCAAGCTCTCCGACCTGTTCAGCAAGAAGCTGCTCTACCAGCTGGCCATCACGATCTTCAGCGTCGGCTCGGTGCTCGGCGGGTTCGCGCAGTCGATGGAGACGCTCATCGGCTTCCGCGCCCTGCAGGGCATCGGCATGGGCGGCCTGCAGGCGCTGATCCAGGTCGTGATCGCGGCGATGGTCTCGCCGCGCGACCGCGGTCGCTACAGCGGCTACATCGGCGCCACCTTCGCGGTCGCCACGGTCAGCGGGCCGCTCGTCGGCGGCCTGATCGTGGACACCCCGTGGCTGGGTTGGCGCTGGTGCTTCTGGGTGACCGTGCCGATCGCGGTGATCGCCTTCATCGTGCTGGGCCGGACGCTGAAGCTGCCGGTGATCAAGCGCCCCGTCAAGATCGACTGGTTTGGCGCGCTGTTCCTGGTCGGCGGCGTGAGCCTGCTGCTGGTCTGGGTCTCGCTGGCCGGCAAGCAGTTCGAATGGTGGTCGGTGGAGACCGCGTCCTACGTCGGCGGCGGCCTGCTCGCGCTGATCATCGCGGTGGTCATCGAGACCAAGGTCAGCGAGCCGATCGTGCCGCTGCGGATGTTCCGCAACGCGACGGTCGCGCTGGCCACCATCGGCACCGTTGCGGTCGGCACCGCGATGTTCGGTGGTGCGGTGTTCCTGGGCCAGTACTTCCAGATCGCGCGGAGCTTCACCCCGACCACCGCGGGGCTGATGACGCTTCCGATGGTCGGCGGCCTGTTCATCTCCTCGACCGTGTCCGGCCAGATCATTTCCCGGGTCACCGGAAAGATCAAACCGTTCCTGGTGATCGGCTCGATCGTGATGATCGCGTCGATGTGGCTGCTGAGCACCATCGACCACGAAACGGACCTGGTGCTCGTCGGGGTCTACCTGTTCCTGATGGGTGTCGGCCTCGGCATGCTGATGCAGAACCTGGTGCTGGCGGTGCAGAATTCCACCAGCGGCAAGGACATGGGGTCGGTGACCTCGGTAGTGACGTTCTTCCGGACCCTGGGTGGTTCGGCCGGTGTCTCGGTCCTTGGCGCGGTGCTGGCTACCCAGGTCTCGGACTACATCATGCGCGGCCTGTCGAAGATCCCCGGCGCGGCGCAGGCAGCAGGCTCGGGCGGCGGTGGCTCGCTGGACGTCAACCACCTGCCGGAACCGGTGCAGACCATCGTGCGGGCGGCCTACGGCGACGCGATCGGCGACATTTTCTTCGTCGCCGCGTGCATCGCGTTGGTAACCTTCCTCGCGGTGATCTTCATCCGCGAGACGCCGCTGCGCACCTCGATCGACAGTCATGAGCAAAGGGAGGCGGCTGCCGTGGCCGCGCACGACGACGCTGTGGACAACCTCACCCGGCCTGTGGACAACTCGGCCGTGGCCCGTCCCGCTGAGAACGGCTATGCCCAGCTTGGGGGCGTGGGGGCGCACTCGGCGCGACTGGCATCCGAACCTGTGGACAACTCTGTGGATGATCGCTCGGATGCCTGGTCAGCGCCGGTAGCGCCGCGTCGCTACGCGACCAACGGCAAGCACTTGGCCGGCGACCTGGCAGCCCCGGGCGACGGTGGCGGGCTGTTCGTGCACGGCACCGTCGCGGACTCCGTCGGCACCCCGGTCTCCGGGGTGGTGCTCACCCTGACCGACGCCAACGGCCGGCAGGTCGAGCGCGCCCGGACCGTCCACGACGGGCAGTTCAAGCTCATGGTCGGCCACGGCGGCACCTACGTGCTGATCGTCTCCGGCGGCAGCTACCAGCCGACCGCGTCGATGGTCGTGGTCGGCGACCACCCGGTGCGTCACGACGTTCAGCTGCTCGGCGCCGGGCGGCTCACCGGGCTGGTGCACGCTGGCGGGCAGGGCGTTGCCGGGGCGATGGTGGTGCTCACCGACGTCCGCGGCGAGGTCGTGGCCAGCGTTGGTACCGGACCGGACGGGCACTACCTGTGCGCCGACCTGGTCGGTGGGGCCTACGCGCTGACCGTCACCGCGCCCGGCTACCGGCCGGTGGCGAACTCGGTCACAGTCGCCGACGGCGACCAGTCCACCCTGGACGTCGCGTTGCAGTCCGGCGCGCAGCTGCGCGGCGTGGTCCGGTCGGCCCACCTCGGGGTCGCGGTGCCGGATGCGCGGGTGACGCTGCTGGACACCGGCGGCGCGGTCGTCGGCGCGACGACCACCGACATCGACGGCAGCTACACCTTCACCGACCTGCCGGACGGCGAGTACACGGTGATCGCGACCGGATACCCGCCGGTCGCCACCTCGCTGCGGCTCTCGGGTGAGCAGAGCACGCACGACGTCGAACTCGGTTACCCGCAGGCCGACTGAGCAGCGGCAGCGGGCGGGTGGAGCGAACGGACCGTTCGCGTCGTTGACGAGTCTCAACGGTCCGTTCGCCACACCGCTCGGGCGGACGCCGCCCACCAAGACCTTCAACTCGCAGAGGGGATGTTCGAAATGGATCTCGGCCAACGGCAGGCCGTGGCGACCGGGGCAGCATCGGCCGGTTCGGGGGCGGTCACCGCGACGGTGCGCGGCGGCGACGGCTGGCCGGTGCCGGAAGCGGTGCTGACCGTCATCGACGGCACCGGCACCCAGGTCGCCAGGGTGCAGGGCGACGCGCAGGGCTCGGTGGTCGCCGCCGGGCTGAACTCCGGTGCCTACACCTCCATCGTCACGGCGGTCGGGTACGAGCCGGTCGCCCGGACAACGCTGGTGCACGACGGGACGGCGGCCACCCTCGGCGAGGTCGAGTTGCGCAGGGTCGGCGGGGCCGACCTGCCGGCGCCCGGGCTGTGGCGGATCGACCCGGTGCACTCGTCGATCCAGGTCACCGCCAAGCACCTGGGGATCAGCAGCATCCACGGCCGGTTCAACGAGTTCGCCGGTGAGGTCCGCATCGGCAACCCGGTGGAATCGTCCGCGGTGGATGTCCAGATCGTGGCGGCCAGCATCGACACGGCCAACGGGATGCGCGACGACCACCTGCGGAACGTGGACTTCCTGGACGTCGAGCGGCACCCCGAGATCACCTTCCGGTCCACGGGTCTGCGCCCGCGCGGCAGCGACCGCTGGGACCTGGACGGCGAGCTGACGCTGTGCGGGCTGACCCGACCGGTGCGGCTGGACACCCGGTTCGCCGGGGTCGGCCCGGACCCGTGGGGCGGCACCCGGGCGTCGGCGACGGCGACGACGCAGCTGCGTCGCGAGGACTTCGCGATGACGTTCAATCAGGCCCTGCAAACGGGTATAGCCGCGATCGGCACGACGCTGAAGGTGGAGATCGACATACAAGCCGTCCGCGAGGACTGAGGTTTCCCGCAATTTCAATGATCGTTGTTCAACCTCTTCCTTGCGTTGCGGTGCGGGTGGTCGGCACCGAGCCGACCACGGTGGACAGGCAGAACACCACGTTGTAGATGCGCTCGCTGGTCTTGCCCCCACCGAAGACAGCCACGCGTGCTGGCCGTAGTAGCCCAGGCGATGATCTGTAGGAGGCGAACACCGCGACTGCCAGCGTGAGGACGTCGGGCAACCACGGCAGCACCGTGGCGAAGGACTCCGAGCTGACCGTGACGTCGTGCGGGGTATCGCAGCCGGCCAGCACCTGCGGCTGCGCGTCCATCCAAAACTGCGTCTTGGTGATGACGACGGTCAGCGCCGTCACGGTGCAGGTGATCATCGTGGCCGATCAACGGCTCCAGCAGGGCGACCAGGACCTCGGTCGCCGGGTGCTTGGTACACCGCGGAGTGCGCGATGGGCGCCGAGCCGAGCCCGGCCTCGTTGGAGAAAGCAGCGCGCTGGAAGCCGACGATCAGCATGCCGATCATGCCGCCGAATCCTGCTTCCGGCGTGAACGCGCCGGAGATGATCTCGCCGAGCGCGGCGGGCGCGGGGTCGAAGTTCACGCAATGCCCCGGCCGGCCGTCATCATCGGCGGCATCAAGACCACCGGCACCGCCACCAGCCGCCTGGTCCCGGACGCCCAAATCGGCACCTCTCCCGACCCGTGCCTGAACTCACTCGCCTTGAGTGGAACTCGCTCAACTTTCCTCACGTTAACGATGTATAAGATGGTTGGTGCGAGAGATGACGGACTCGCACCAGCCACCCGGCGACGAGGTGAGGAATGGACGCGTTCAACCCGACGACCAAGACCCAGCAGGCGATCTCGTCCGCGGTGCAGGCCGCGACCGTGGCCGGCAACCCGGACGTCGACCCCGGACAGCTACTCGGCGCTCTGCTCGCCCAGGGCGACGGGCTGACCGCGCCGCTGCTGACCGCCGTCGGCGCCGACCCGACGGAAGTGCGCCGCGAGCTGGAGCGGCTCATCAACAAGCTGCCGACGGCCAGCGGCAGCACGGTGTCCGCGCCGCAGCTCTCCCGCGACGCGGTCAGGGCGCTGACGCACAGCCAACGGCTCGCCACCGAGATGGGCGACGAGTACGTCTCCACCGAGCACTTGCTGGTCGGGCTCGCCGCCGAAGGCGGCCGGGTCGCCGACCTGCTGCGAAAGCACGGCGCGACGCCGGAAGCGCTGACCGAGGCCTTCAGCAAGGTGCGCGGGTCGGCGCGGGTGACCAGCCCGGATCCCGAAGGCACCTACAAGGCGCTGGAAAAGTACGGCCAAGACCTCACCGACCGCGCCCGGAAGGGCGAGCTCGACCCAGTGATCGGCCGCGACGCCGAGATCCGGCGCGTCGTGCAGGTGCTGTCCCGCCGCACCAAGAACAACCCGGTGCTCATCGGTGAGCCCGGCGTCGGCAAGACCGCCATCGTGGAGGGCCTGGCCCAGCGCATCGTCGCCGGAGACGTGCCGGAATCGTTGCGCGGTAAGCGCGTCGTGGCGCTGGACCTCGGCTCGATGGTGGCCGGCGCGAAGTACCGCGGCGAGTTCGAGGAGCGACTCAAGGCGGTGCTCAAGGAGATCACCGAATCGGCCGGTCAGGTCATCACCTTCATCGATGAGCTGCACACCATCGTCGGTGCCGGTGCCTCTGGCGAGGGCGCGATGGACGCCGGCAACATGATCAAGCCGATGCTGGCGCGCGGCGAGCTGCGCATGGTCGGCGCGACAACGCTCGATGAGTACCGCGAGCACATCGAGACCGACGCCGCGCTGGAGCGCCGCTTCCAGCAGGTGCTGGTCGGCGAGCCGAGCCCGGAGGACACCGTCGCGATCCTGCGCGGCCTCAAGGAGCGCTATGAGGTGCACCACGGCGTGCGGATCACCGACGGCGCGCTGGTCGCCGCGGCCACCCTGTCTGACCGCTACATCACCGCCCGGTTCCTGCCGGACAAGGCCATCGACCTGGTCGACGAGGCCGCGTCGCGGCTGCGCATGGAGATCGACTCCCGACCGGTGGAGATCGACGAGGTCGAACGCGCCGTACGGCGGCTGGAGATCGAGGAGATGGCGCTGTCCAAAGAGGACGACCCGGCCTCGCTGGAGCGGCTGGCCGCACTGCGCGCCGAACTCGCCGACCGACGCGAGAAGCTGTCCGAGCTGACCGCGCGGTGGCATCAGGAGAAGGAATCCATCGAAACGGTCCGCGGCCTGAAGACCCAGCTGGAGCAGCTGCGCGGCGAGTCCGAGCGCGCCGAGCGCGACGGCGACCTCGGCAAGGCCGCCGAGCTGCGCTACGGCCGCATCCCAGCGCTGGAGAAGGAACTCGAAGCGGCCGCGCAGACGCAATCCGAGCGCAAGGCGATGCTGCAGGAAGAGGTCACCGCGGACGACGTCGCGGATGTGGTCAGCGCGTGGACCGGCATCCCAGCTGGCCGCTTGCTGGAGGGCGAAACCGCCAAGCTGCTGCGGATGGAGGACGAGCTGGAGAGGCACGTCGTCGGGCAGTCCGAGGCGGTGCGGGCGGTGTCCGACGCGGTGCGCCGGACGCGTGCCGGGGTCGCCGACCCGGACAAGCCGACCGGCTCGTTCCTGTTCCTCGGGCCGACCGGCGTCGGCAAGACCGAGCTGGCCAAGGCGCTGGCCGGGTTCCTGTTCGACGACGAGCGGGCGATGATCCGCATCGACATGAGCGAGTACGCCGAGAAGCACTCGGTGGCCCGGCTGGTCGGTGCCCCGCCCGGCTACGTCGGCTACGACCAGGGCGGGCAGCTGACCGAATCGGTGCGGCGGCGGCCGTACTCGGTGGTGCTGTTCGACGAGGTGGAGAAGGCCCATTCGGACGTCTTCGACGTGCTGCTGCAGGTGCTCGACGACGGGCGGCTCACCGACGGCCAGGGCCGCACGGTGGACTTCCGCAACACGATCCTGGTGCTGACCTCGAACCTCGGCTCGCAGGCGATCGCGGACCCGAACCTCAGCGAGCAGGAGCGCGAGGAGGCGGTGCGTTCGGTGGTTCGCAGGCACTTCAAGCCGGAGTTCCTGAACCGGCTGGACGACGTGGTGGTGTTCCACTCGCTGTCCACGGACGAGCTGACGTCCATCGTGGACATCCAGGTGGAGCGCCTGGCCCAGCGCCTGGCGCAGCGCCGGCTGACCCTCGATGTGCAACCGGCGGCCCGGGACTGGTTGGCGCTCAACGGTTTCGACCCGGTCTACGGGGCCCGACCGCTGCGCCGCCTGGTCCAGTCGGCGATAGGCGACCAATTGGCCCGGAAGCTCCTGGCGGGAGAAATCCGGGAGGGCGACAAGGTCCGGGTCGACACCACGGACGACAACGAATCCCTCGTGGTCACCCCGACCTGACAGGGGAAGGCGAGGGGCACCCGCGACCCGGCGAACCGAGCCACGGGCGCCCCTTGTCCGGCATTCGCTTAGGGAGATCTGATCTCCAGCGTGGTCGCGGTGGCGGTTAGCAGGACCCGGAGCAGGTAATGCGGGAATTGGTCCTCCGCATCGGCTGCCGGTTTCACGCGAGTGCCGTAGAAGTCCGCCTCGGGCTCGGGTTCTTAGGGGGCCGCGCAGGTTGCCTGCCGGGTCCCGGTACCAGGCCACGTTCCGACCGCGGAAGTCCGCGCGCTCAGGCCATCGCAGCCGCGCGGCCAGTAACCGTTGCACTGCTGCGGGCTTGGAATTGCCACCTGGCGATGATTGTGCGCCTATGAGCCCCGATCAGCCCAGGTGATCGCAGGTCACAACCGACCCCGGCGATTGCCAGGTGCGGCCGGCGGGCACAAGATCCGCGCCCCGCTCGACCCGCGACTGCGCCAACGGTGCAGGCAACTCTCGCATCCCACCCCCTCAAGGTGTCCACAGTGGAGGTCTGCAGGTGAAGGGCACCTTTGCCGACCAAGTCGGTCAAGGCGCCCTGCACGAGCGACTGCGGCGGACGCGCCGGGTTGGCGGTCAGTGACGGGCGAAGGTGGAGAGGGCCGCCGTCGTCACGAAGACGGCCGCCGTCGCGGTGAAGGCCAGCGTTGCCGTGGTCAGGCCGAAGGCCGTGCTGAGCAATCCCAGGGCGACGCTGGGGACGCTGGCCGACAGGTATGCCACGACGTAGATCAGCGCCGCGGTTCCCGCTCGGTGTTCCGGGGCCGCCAGGCCAGTCAGCATCCGGAGACCGCCCATGAACACCAGGCCCCAGCCCGTGCCGAGCACCGCCGAGCTGAAGAAGAACACCGCGGCGTCCTGCTCCAGCGCGGCGGCTGCCACCCCGGCGAGCCCGACGAGCATCAGCGGCGCGCCGAACCGAACCGCGCGCCGGGCCTCCCACCGGGACAGCAGCAGCTGCGCCAGCCCGCCGAACCCGGCCAGCACCGCGACCGCCAAACCACCCACCAGGTAGGGGTTTCCGCTGACCAGGCCCTTGGCCACCGACGGCCCGAGGGACATGAACATCCCGCCGACGATCCACGAGGCGAGCAGCGTCGTCGCCATCAGCACGAACGTCCCGGCCTTGCCCGCTGGCACCGTCGGCCGCTGCGGGCGCAGCACCTCGCGCAGCGCGCCGCGTCGCGCGACCGGTTCGGGCATCAGCAGCACACCGGGGATCACGAGCACGAAACCGAGGATGAGCAGCAGGTAGCTGGTCAGCGTCGGCCCCGGCACGAACTGCACCAGGGCACCCGCCAGCAACGAGCCGAGCGCCATGCCCAGGCCCGCGGAAACTCCGTTGATCAGCGATCCGTGGTTCGAGCCCGGGCGCTGGAAGTCGAGCAGGGCGCCGCTGATCGCGCTGGTCGCCAACCCAGTGGCCAGGCCCTGCAGCGCCCGACCCGCCAGCAGCCAGCCGACGCCTGGCGCGACCGCGAGCACCAGCATCGAGGCGATCTCCAGCACGAGCCCGGCCAGCAGCACCGGCTTTCGGCCTATGTGGTCGGACAGGGATCCGAACAGCACCAGCGTGAGCAGGATGACCACCGCGTAGACGGCGAAGACCTCGGTGAGAACCGTGGTCGTGAAGTGCCAGCGCTGCTGGTAGATCGAGTACATCGGGGATGGCGCGGTGGAGGCCATCAGGAACAGGGCGTACAGCGCGCCGATGAACCAGAACGAGGCTGGCCGGGACAGGGTGCGGCGGCGGAGGAGCGCTCGGGTGCCGCTGCGGGGCTGGACGAGCTCCGTGGTGGTCATGTCTATCCCCTGCTTCCAACAGCCGCGGCGGCCTGCTCGTGCAGTCAGCCGGAACGGAACGGATGATTCCGGTCCGGTTCAACTCAGCAGCGGAATGGATCATTCCGGTCCGGCGTATGCTGTGGCAATGGCCACAGCGAACAGATCCACGCGGTACGACGACCAGGTCATCGCCGCAGCTCGCGAGGTGTTCGCCGAGCAGAGCTTCGCGGCGCCGATGGCCGAGGTCGCCAAGCGCGCGGGGGTCGGCGTGGCGAGCGTGTACCGGCGCTACCCGAGCAAGCAGGAGCTGATCGAGCAGGTCCGCATCACCGCGTTCCGGCGGATCGTCGACGAGGCGGAGTCGGCCCGCGCCGAGGAAGCCGATCCGTGGCAGGCCCTCGTCCGGTTCATGCGCCGCTGCCTGCGGGAAGGCGCCGGGATCGGCACCGTGCTGCCGCCGATGGACCACCAGTACACCTACTCGGCGGAGTTCCGGGAGCTGCAGCAGCGCGTCGCGAAGGAGATCGAGCTCCTGGTCGATGCCGCCAAGCGGGCCGGCGAGCTTCGCTCGGACGTGGGCTGGACGGACATCCTGATGCTGTTCAAGCACCTCAACCCGGCGTTGCCGGCCAGCGAGTTCCGCCGCGCCGAGCTCCGCGCCCGCTACCTGGGGCTGGTACTCGAAGGCCTGCGCTCGGGAGGCGCGGAGCTGCCCGGGCCCGCCCCGGACCGGGCCGAGTGGCAAACCCTCTGCGACAACTTCGCCCCTTCCTGACCGGCCGACCTAGGACTGGATTTCACAGGTCAACACCGTCGGCGGCGAGGAGCGCAGGATCGCCGAGAGGTCCTGCACCCGCAGTACCGGAAGGGATTCCTGGCGCAGTACGACTTCGCGCCGCTGGAACTCGGTCGGCCCGTCGACCTGCCGTCGGTGCGGATCGCGGAATCCGCCCAGGTGCCCGGCAAGGACGCCTGGGTGATCGGCTGGGTCGCGAGTGCAGCGGTCCGAATGCGGGGGATGCCGGTGTTCCCGCGCGAACTGGAGCAGTTCGACACCCCGAGGTGCCGACGCGAAGTGCGCCAAGACCGACGGCAGCGTCGACATCTGCCTGCGCGGCCGGCGGTGACCAGGTGTCAGCCTGCCAGGGCGACTCCGGCGGTCCGGCGCTGATCCCTGACTCGGCCGGGCGCTGAGAGCAGATCGGCGAAACTAGCACTTCGGCGGCGCCGAGGACGTCCATTTGCGGCGACGAGCCCGACACCTTCGCCGACCCGGTGGCGGTCCGGGACCGGATCGGCCAGACGATCGGCGGTTGAACCACCTGATCGGAGGTGCGGTCGGAGCACATCGCCCCGACCGCACCTCTCCGTGATGCGTTTTCCCAGTTCAGGTTCAACCGATGGGGCGTTTCCGCACCGGATGTCCAGGTGATCTTCGTGTTCGGCGATGATCGGACTACCCTGCGCAGTGTGGGCATACCTGCGTGGCTCTGGTTCGTCATCGCCGTCGTCGCCATCGGTGCGGGCGTCGCGCTGCTGATCGCCGACCGATCCCAGCGCGCGTCGAACAACCGGGAGCGACGCCGCTGGGCCGCATTGCGCGGCTGGCAGTTCGCCGAGGCCGATCAGGTCCTGCCGAACAGGTGGGAGCGCGGCGTGCTCGCCCAGTACAACGGCGTGACGGCCACCGACGTGGTGGCCGGCTCGACCTTCACCACCGACGGACGCCGCCAGGTGTACGTCCTCGACCTCGACGTAAACGGCAAGGTCGCCGCGGTGCTGGTCGCCATCCGCTGCCGGCGGAGCTACCCGGCCACCATCGAGCTGTGGCTGCCCGACGTGCCGGTGCCGCAGGATTCCGGGCTGGACCTGCTCGGCCCGGTCGGCTCGCGGTACGCCTTCGTAACCGAGGTGGCGGCGGCCCGGCCGCTGGTGACGCCGGACCTGGTGGACGCGACCGAGGAGATCGGGCACGACGTCACGGTGGTGTGGCTGGAGAACGACTGGGTGCTCGCGGCCCTGCACCCCGACGACGCCGACCCGGCGCGCCTGGAGCGCCTCCTGCGCGACCTCGGCGACCTCGCCGATCTGATCGACCCGTTCGACACCGACCCGAACGAGACCGACTCGAACGAGATCGACGGAGCGAACGACGCGGCCGAGGTCGCCGAACTCGTCGACGCCGAGGCGGAGCCGTCGGCAGACCGCTCGCGCTGACCCCCTCGGAATCCGAAATTTCAACCGGAAAATCGGACCTTCGGTTTCAATGGAACTTGCGGATCCGGCGGGTCGGTCACCGACACGCCGGAGGCTGTGGACAACCCCCGCAACTTCCATTTGAAATCGCGGTGCCCCCGGCAGGTGGGCGGGGCGGGCGAACTCTTCGGTAGGTTCGGCTCATGTTGCGTCCTGGAAGCTGGACCAGGCCAGCGGGTGAGAGTCCCGTCCGGGTAGGCACCGGAGCGCCCGGTAGCAGGCCCCAGTCTGTCGGGGAG
>NZ_JBSFLZ010000023.1:0-65162 GCF_053599315.1 Saccharopolyspora sp. NPDC000995 | reverse complement strand
GGTTGAAGACCATGGTGGCGAGCACCGTGCCGTGATCGTTTGCCATCATGTCCGCACTCCCAAGCATTGGCTTCGCTTCCGAGATACCAGCATGCCCAACCCGGGTTCATGCCTTCTTCACGATGTCTTCATGACCGTGTTGACAATCCACCCCCGCGCTCACGGTGGCATGACAAGCACTGCGCCCTCCGAGCGAAGTACTCGCTCGGTCATCGCCTGTGAGCTCAACTGGCACGCTCGCATCCACGAATTTTCAACTTGCGCCTTTGGGCAACGTTCACGGGCGCGTACGCCCCATCACCTCGGACGACCTGGTCATGACTGATGCCGTTGCTTAGGTTTACCGGCAGTGCGTCGAATCTCACCTTTTCGGCGTCACCTCCGTCTCGATGCGAATGGAGCGCAATGATGATGACGATTCGAAAGCTGGCCGCGACCGCCCTGCTCACGCTGGGGCTCGCCGGTGGTATCGCCGCCACCGAAGGTGTGGCGTCCGCAGCCACGTTCGTCCCGGGCGGGGTCTACTCGTCGAGATACTCCTGCAACAAGGCGGGCAACGCGGGCTTAGCGCAGCACCGCTGGGTCGGCTGGTACTGCCAGGACCTGCACAACCACGGCCGGTACCAGCTGTGGGTGCAGCCGAGATACTGATCCGGTGCGTGGTGCGGGGGTGCGTCCGTTGTGGACGCACCCCCGTTTCGCTGCTGTTTCGGCGGGTTCTGAACAATCCCGTGCGAACACAGCGCATGGTGCTGCCATCGGATCACCGCGTTTCCTCCCCACGACGGCGATGCTGCCCGTCGCGATCGATCCGGACGAACACTGCCGGGTCTGCAACCGCACCTTTCGACCTGCAGGACACCGGCTGCCGTGGCGCGGGAAACCACCGCTGGACGCGAGCGGGACCGGGCCCGGCACCTGGTCGACACCCGCTGGGGCACCCCGGAAACCGCCCGGAACCGGCTGGCTGCCCACCACTCCTACGTCGCTGCCGTGGACGCGGCTCGCCGCGCCATCGACGCCTGACAGGCCGCAGCCGCCGTCCTCGACACCGTCGCGGGCTTCCGGCCGGGCGGTGTTTCCAACTACTTGATCGGCGTTTACCCAGCGATCCATCCTCGCCGCCGGCTACCCGCCGGTGCGCAAGCCCGACATCGGCGTGGCCACTGCTACCCAGATGCGCCAGGATCTGAAGGCCGCGCACGCCGACCGCAAGATCCTGGCTGCGGAAACGCTGACGCTGGCTCGCCCCGCCACGAAGACTTAAGCGCACAGCGCTGCGCCTCGAAGTGATCGCTTCGGGGCGCAGCGCTGTGTCCAGGGCATTGTTCTGCGCGCAGGTGCAGGAGGCAGCCGTCCTTGTCGGGCACCAGCGGCGGTCTTGAGTGCACGGTGATGAGCAAGGGCCGCCGCGAGCCCACGCGATCCATCGTCGATCGGCTCGACCACGTCGGAGATCCGCGTTCTGGCGTGCCCGGTCCGCGCGAGCAGATCAATCTACTGTGGGTGCAGCCGACAGGCAGATCTCCCGGAGAGCCAGCTACCTGCCCGCAGATGCGGAAACCGTCATATTGCTGGGTTGGCTTGGTGGTTGATCGAGGGGCAAGCAGCTAGGAGGCGCGGTACAAGACGTTCTTGCCCGAAACCGAGGGAGTCACGCTCGGGAAGCGCGTCGGGCGAGAACCAGCGGAAATCGATGGCCTTCCCACGAGGACGCGGGTCACCCGACATGACGCAGGTGTAAGTGAGGGCGACGGCATGCTTGCGGGGGTCGAAGAACTCGCCGGTGTCAGGATCGGGAAAGTACTCCACCACTTCCTTCAGCTCCAGGGTGTCGAGGTCGAGTGAAACCCTGTCACCCAGCGCCCAATCGAAGACCCTCTCGACGGCGTTCGGCAGCGGTTCGCCGTGTTGGACTCCGCCGCCCACGAGGCACCATCGACGGCGGCCCCAGAAGGTGTCGCGGAGTATTAATCCCACCAAGTTCTCTGGCCCCGGGTGGAGGGGCAACACGTCGACGCACAGGATCGGGATCTTCTTGGTTATTTCGTCGTATTCGGCCTCGGGAACCCATTTTCCCTTGGCGGGAGAACTGCTGCTCATAACATCATTCCTCGATGAGTGTTCGTGCTGGAAGCCATGCAGCGGGAACGCCGATGTCCACAGAAGACACCGGAACGAGAGTGGCCGGACCCTGTTCGTTGAGCAGTGGTCCGATGGGGATTTCCTGCTCTGCCGGGTCCGCCTCGGTTCGCGTGCTCCGGATCCGGTGCTCGATGGCGGCTTTGATCTCGTCAGTCCTCAGCTTCAACGGGCCGACCCAGCAGGGCAGGCGCTGCTCGGTCTCGGCTTCGTCGCAAGGGATTTTTTCGACCCAGCAGCCGCTCGGGGTTAGGTACGTGTACCGCTCGGCTTCGGCAGGATGCATCAGTACGACACCGACTGCCGGAACGGCGGCCTGCGCGATCTTCTCCGCGTCCCGGACGGACACCACATTGTCGCCGAGGAGGACCTGGACCTCAGGCGAGGTGACAAGTCGAAGACCCGTGAGAAGCGCGTCTCCTGGCCCATTCGGCTGACGCTGGATGACGATCTCTGCCGGGAGGCCGCCCAGCACTTGGCAGAGGGGCAGCGCGTTTTCCGGGGCGGCGACGATCACGATCCGTCCACTTGAGACGCGCAACGCTGTCCGGACGAGCCGGCGGATGAGAGGCTCGCCATCAACGATGATCAACGGCTTGAAATAAGGCGGTGTGATGTCCTTGAGTCTGCTACCGCGTCCGGCGGCAAGGATTACGACATCCATACCGTGCTGATCTCCTTGATCAACTCTGTCTCGGCCTGGTCGCGGAAATGCACTAGTTTCCACGTGCTTCCTTCGGTGACCTTGACGCCCAGGTCGTAGTTGTCGTCGACGTATACGCCACCCGTAGGGGAAATCCCGTCAAGCGCTCTCCGTTTGCCCATGCTGTCCAGATCGGTTCCGGCCAGGAACCCGCTCAATGACGGATCGGCGGAGTCAAGCGTTCTCTGCACGACTTCGCGTGTGCTGGAGGTGATGAATTTGACGGTCCATCCGCAGGAGTGCAACGTGCGGGCGGCTTGGGCGCCCGCGAGTGTTGTGACCCTACTCCTGCTGAGTAAGTCGAGGTGAGACTGGGTTTTTTGATCGTGGACAGCTTCGGCGCGCAGGAGATCTCCCCCGCAGCGCTCGGGAAGCCAAGTGCGCCATGTACTGCCCCAGAGTTGGTCGGGCAACTCAATGCCGACCTCGGCATAGGCTCGCCGTACGATCTCTCGGGTGTCGACCAGTACCCCGTCGATGTCGAACACCACTACAGCCGGCATGTCGCCGCTCCAATCAAGCTGTCCACGCATTCCTCCAGGAGGTGCTTCGCCTTCCGCGCTGAGACGTAAACCATCGAACGAAGGAGGTGTACGATTCCGAAGTACAGAGCGGCTATCAGGTCGTCGTGCGCTAATCCCGTCATCGAAATGATGATATCGAGCGGGACGTCGTCGGGCGCTGGTAGTTCGTAAGTCACCCGCTCGTATCCCACGCAGGACTGGAAAATTCGTCCGATATCCAGGGCGATCACGTCGGGAAGGCCTGGGGTCGACGGGATCGGATCGATCAAGATCGTCGAACCGTCGCGGGCGAAAAGAACGTTGTCGAATATCGGATCTCCATGGGTGAGGCCGCGGGAAAGTCGATCCCATTCTATTCGGCCGCGAAGTTGATCGAATACTTCTCTCCTGCGCCCGGTCAACGGTGCCGTGATAGTGGACAGTCGATCGGCATGAGCCGATTCGTCGAATTCGGCCTCTGGCGGCTGGCGCCAAAAACTGGATTGCAGTAGCCGGACGATGGACGCCGCAAGCTTCCGGCCGTCCAGCAGTTCAAGAGGGATCGTGTCGAGCCGGTCCATGGTGTATCCCCACCGCGAGTTGTTCCGGAAAACACCGCGGACCGTCGGTAGGGCTTGATTTCTGTGTCGTAGAATCCATTCACCTTGAGCGACAACGCGGCTGCCAAGTGCGGTGTTCGGCGGGCCGTACTTATCTATCTGATCGTGGGATTTCGGTGTGATGTCCGCGCCCGATCGGCCCCGTTGGTCCGCCACACGGCAATGCAGATCCGGTCCTGGTGAGCTTGATGACCCGTAAGCCTCCATAATTCTACGTACTGATGCTGGCTCGTGTGCTGCGGTGTTCAATTACGGCTCCGTGCTTGCGGAAGCAGATGTCCGAGATTCGCTGAGGATTTTTCTGTTCGGTCGCGGTAAGTAGGTCGGCGTTGCGTATCTCGAGTCGCTGGAGTTTTAGTCCTGGTTCCAGCCTGCTGCCCGGTGGTGTCTGTCTTTCGACTATTTCAAAATTCCGGGCGGTCGCCAGCAAAGTCTTGTCTTGCTACCCCTCTGTGCTCGTTCCGCTGCCCCTTCTTACTTGGATCGTCGATGGTGCAACGGCCGAAGGAACGCCTGATGGCGAGGTCGGCGCTGGTCGCTGTGCGGTTTTCGGGGTCTTCGAAGTTGTCCGGGCAGCGTGATCGCCGTAACGGACCGTAGTCCGGGTGGGCTGGAGACGAAAGACCCGAGGCTCTTTGTGATCATGGTTGTTGTCGAAACACCTGATGCGAAAGAACCACGGGCGTGAACAACGATACGACCTTGCTGCTCAGGCTGGACGGCCTGGCCGCCGATCATGTGGAACCGGACGGTGACGGCATACCGGGGTGCATGTGATCACCGCTGATGACCAGGCCAGATACTGCCCGTCGTGTGGGCTGGCCTCCACCTCGTTCAAGGATAGGGTGGCCACCTTTCCGCGAAATCTGCCCTTCGGCGGGAACACCATTCGCCTGGTGTGGCACAAACACCGGTGGCGCTGCCGGTCCCCGCAGTGTCCGAAGAGGACGTTCACTGAGACTGTGCCGTCCGTCCCGGCTCGTGCCCGGCTGACCACACGATTACGACACGCCGCGGGCACGGCTGTGGCCACGACCAAGCGGGTGGTCTGCGAGTCGCCGCCAGTCTGGGGGTGTCCTGGCCGGTGGTGCACGCCGCCTTCACCACGGCGGCAGCGGACCAAGCTGCAAGCGGCTGGGCCGATCGGCACGGCATCCTCACCGCCTGGATCGCCTAAGAGGAACTCCGCGCCGTCCTGGCCTGCAACCGGGACAGGTTCAACCCCGCCGAGATCCGCAAGCGCCTCTACGATTTCTACCTCTGGTGCGCCGACAGCGGCATCGAAGAGATCAAGCGACTGGCCACCCCATCGAGACCTGGTGAGACGGCATCGAAGCGTTCCTCCGGACCGGCATCACCAACGCCAAAAGCGAGGGCATCAACCGAGCCGTCAAACTCGCCGCCCGCAACGCCTACGGATTCCGCGCCCCCGAGAACCAACGCCTACGCACACGCAGCGTCACCAGCAAAGTGGCTGTGCCCGGCTAAATTCGAAGACCCGGTTTTCGTGGCGATATGTGGAGATCTCGCAGCGTCCCTCGGCTTAGTCGCAATATCGCCCGCGAGATGCGTGTCATTGTTTGTCCCGCCGCAACTAAGGCTGTTGTTGGTTATGGCGGTCTTAGGGGTTCCGAGGGATGGCGGCGAAGGCCGCTTGATGGGCGGTGATCCCTTGTTTGCGGGCGGTGGGGGTGTATCCGCGGATGCGGGCTTGCGCCTATGGCGCCTTTTCCACGGGAAAATCTGCTGGTAGCGCCCGCCACTGCAACCGTTGTCGGCGAGGTAGCGGATGGCGTCGACAATGCCGAGGGGCCTTCGCCGAAGCGGAGGCCCGCTACGTCCAGCGAAACGGTTTGAGAATGTATCGGCATCAGCCTGTTACCGGCTCTTTGTACCGCAGGTCGCACTAACATGCCTGGCTACGCGAAGCGTCAGGTGGCTACTTCGGCGTGTTGCAGTGTGGGCAACTCGGGCGATATTCCCGATCCCTCGTGGGTGGGAGAGCGAGATTTGCGGCGCGATGAGCGATGGACCGGGACAAGTCGAAGGGATCGCAGCAGTCACCCCCGACGGTCGAGTGAAGGCAGCCGTGCGGTGCGCACGGCGGAGGCGGCGATCTTGAGGTCGGCGGGTGTGAGGCGGCCCGCCCCACACCCGCCCTACAAGCGACTCAACGAACTTGCGCGCGGCTGTGCGGCCCGCGGACCGGTGATCCGACCGGGTTACCGGCCATCACCGCGCCCGGATCACCCGCAGCACGGGGGAGGCGGGCAGGACTTGACCGTGACGTCGTCGATCACCGGTCCCCACGCACTGTTGGGGGTGGTGCTGGCGAACGTCAACGTGGTGGATGTACTGGTGGCTACGAAGGTCACCTGCCGTCTCACATAGCCCATGTTGGTCGTTGTTTTCCCCGTCGTGTCAAAGGAGAAGTCTTGGAAATTCTGCCCGTCGATGAGGACTTTTCCCGTTTTCAGTTTCGTCGAATCGCCGGGATTGCCAGCAAGGGAATACGTCACCGTGTACGCTGTTCCCGGAGTCGTACTGAAAGTCTGGGAAACAGCCCCCGCGCTAGCGCCGTTGAGGTCGACGGACTGGTCACCTTCGGCAGCCTGCCAGTACCCAGCGCCGATCAGGTCGACATTCCCACTCGCCACCCGCCACGGTCCGAGAGACTGCCCCATCGCGCTGTTCTGGAACGTGTTAGCTGCCACCGTTGGTGTTTCGAAACTGCCGCCGTCAAAATGGCTGATCGCGCTAGGCGATGCGGAAGCCGGTGCCGTCAACAAGGTGCCGGCACCGGCGATCAGAACGGCCGCCGTGGCAGCAGCGAGGTAGTTTCGCATGGGCAGCAATGAATCCTCCAAGGGAAGGGGGAGTTGCAATAGTCCGCAGTTCAGTTATCAAAAATCGCACGTTGCGACAAAGAAACTGATTGCGGCTCACTGAAAGTAGCTGGTCGATTCGCATGCGGCAATGGGCCTTTTGGGTCGGCTTGGGCGGCCGTATGGGTGATCCCGTCTTTCCTGCTTAAAATTGTGGTCCCGCAAGTGTGGCTGACGATGCGTGATCGACAGACTTACATTCGGCTATTCAAGATTTTAGAAACTTTTTCCGTATGGATGATAATCAGAACTGATCGTTCTGCGAGCCGCGTAGCGGTCGTGGCCTGCTGGCGTTGTCAACGGTGGCCGAGGCTACGGCCGCCACCACGAAGGCGATTCCGACGACGACTGGGCGGCGCCTGCGCGGTGAGCCCCACGTCCCGGCCCGGCGACCGCGAAAGTGCGGGGCTCGTCGGTCGAGGTGCGCCATGCGGGCAACGTCGAGGCGTGACCACGCCCATCGACCGCCCGAGGCCGGTTGGTGACCAACACGTTCAGCGGGGTGCAGGTCGGTGTGGGCGAGCGTGTCGCCGTCGAGTGCCTGAGACGCGCGGTGTTCGCGGGCGATGAGTTCGCCGAGCCGGTCGGCGCGGCCAGGCCGCCGGCTCGGCGGCCGGGGCGTGCTGGTTCGTCCATTTTGGAGTTGCCGAGCTTGCCGGATCGTTCGTATAGAGGCTTTTGTAGGTGCAGGCGAGAGTGAACTTCCAGTTTCCCTTCGCTGCCGAAACGGCTACGGAGAGAGCGAGTACGCATCCCGCGAGGCTTCGTGCGGTCGGAGCGTTGTGATCAGCCGAAGTTGGCGTCGTGGAAGACGTCGGCCGCAACAAGTACCTCATCCGAGGGCGTACTCGGTGGCAGGCCGACAAAACGCGGTACCGCCACCCGCAGCCGACATCATGTGGTCGGCGAGATCCAGCTGCTGCCAGCCCACGTGCGTTGCGCTGCACCGCGGGTGCCGCCCGGCTACCGCTCGTCCAGCGGGCGAGGAGTCGAACGGCTGCTTCGACTGGCCCAGCCTGCTCTCGTCCCCGAGGGTGGACCAGAACAGCGGCCCGTGGGTGGCCGCACGGTGGAGTGGGGAGCGACATGCCGAAGTACTTGGTGCAGGGCAGCTACACCGCCGAGGGGACGAAGGGGGTGCTCGCCGAGGGCGGAACCGGGCGGCGGGAGGCGGTTGAAAGGGTCCTCGGGTCATGCGGCGGAACGCTCGAGTCGATGTACTTCGCGTTCGGCGAGCACGATTTCTACATCGTTGTCGACGTGCCCGACGACGTTTCCATGGCCGCCACGGCTATGGCGGTGCGGGCCACCGGCGCCGTGACGTCCAGGGCTGTGCCGCTCCTCCGCCCCGAGGACATCGACGAGGCTGTTCGGAAGACTGTCGACTTCCACGCCCCCGGTACCTGACGGCCGCTGATGTCGGTGCGGTCCGGACCTGCGGCCACCCGGATGCTGTCGGGTGCTGCCGGGGTCGCGATCTGGCCATGTACTGGGGCGCCGGACGCATATGGCTTCATAACGGACGGCGAGTGTTAGCGGCTGCCCTATTCGCGAAGCGCCGGATGTCCAAGCTGGCGGCGGTGTATAGAAAACGGCCGTCCGGCGCGCGTCACGGGCCAACCTGGAGTTCCACCGAGCCATCGGGCGCGCTTCCGGCGACCCGTTCCTCGTCGACGCCCGGCACCGCGTGTGGAAACCGCATCGCTGTTTCGATGGTCTCCAACCTCTCCGACAGCGGCTGGGCCAAGACGCTGATAGCCGGTAGGCGATGACCCTTTCCACGTTCAGCCGGACGTCGAGCAGGTGGGGTAGGCCGCAGTCTTCCTGCGGCCTACCCCGGAACGCGGCGTCATCGTCCACTGTGGCTGGTCTGCTCGCGTTCTCCATATGTTCAACCGTTCACGGAACATGTCAAACCGTTCCGTGCGCAGATGACTTGCCACCTGCGTTGACCACCAAGAAAAGTGGTGGCCTTCACGCTTGCTCGACCACGAAAACGCCCAGTCGTGCTCATGCCCAGCGCTTCGGCGACCTGCGCGACGATCTGCACGTCGCGGCCTTGCGTGGTCCAGCAGCGAATCCACCAGGCGATTGCGTTCGTCCTGGCGGTCCCTCGCGAGTACGGCGGCTTCGTTGACCTAAGCCATGTGCACCCGGGTGCTGTACTCCTCGACGACGTCCCAGACGCGGACGGTGTCGTGCACCAGCCGGGGGAGGGCTGCCTGATCCACCCGCCGGCACGTCCTACGCCGTCCCTGCTGGCGACGACAACACCGATACCGCACCCAACAAGCCCACTACCAGCGACTACAGCTGTAGTACTAGGAGGTCGGGCTGTCTGGCTCACCGCCCCGGCCAGTACGGGTCCCGGCCGATGAAACCGAGCAGCTTGGTCTGGGTGTCCGCATCGCCAGGTACCTCGACCCGGGCGCCGAATTGGCCGGAGGAGCGGATGATCTGTTCCATCTGCTCCATCCCGCCGAGGAGCTGAGCGCAGAAGTCGGGGTCCAGCCGGTCGTCCTGGCCGGTAGCCCTGGCGAGATCCCAGGTGTGCATGAACACGTCAGCGGTGTAGAACTGGTCGATCGCGGCTTGCAGGGGCAGGTTGCCGATGTGCGGGTTGGTGAATTCCCGGTGCGCTGTGTCCGGATCGTCCAGTACCGCCTGCACGCCGTCGCAGTGAACTTGCCATGCGGCGACCGGGTTCTCGTCCATTGATGGTCCTCGGGGCAGTTCGATGCCGGCACCGGCGGCAAGGAACTCGGGGAACCATTCGGTCAGGTGGCGCACGACGTCGCGGGCGGTCCAGTTAGCGACCGGGGATGGCGCGTCCCAGGCCCGGGCCCCGTGGACCTTGTCGGTAAACAGCTTGGCAACCTGGCGGTGCCGTTCGGCCGGGCGGTCAGGCAGCGCCATCGATGAGCATCCTCTCCAACTTCGCGTAGCCCTCGTCGACACCAACCTCCATGCCGCTGCGCAGCCACGCATCGCGGCCTTCGAAACTGTCGACCAGCGATTGCGTCCGCAGCCGCGTGCGGCCGTCGCCCAGGTCCTCGAACCACAGCGTCTCCAGCGCGACTCCGTCGGGATCGCCCTCGAACGTGAAGGTCTGCACGATGCGGTCCTGCCGCACCTCGTGGAAGCAGCCGTGGAATCCGTACTCCGTGCCGTCGTGCACCGAAACGTACCGCCAACTGCCGCCGGTGGACGCGTCCCAGCGCTCGATCCGGGTAGTCGTGGCGTCCGGGCCCACCCACTGAGCGAGCAACGCGGGATCGGTGTGCGCGCGGAACAGTTGCTCGGGCGTGGCCGCGAAGTCACGAGTCGTCCGGATGACCGGCAGCCTCGGGTCGGCTTCGATGATCGTTTCCGTGATCCTGTTCATGCTCTTTTTCCTCCATCCCCGCCAGGACGGCGTCAAGGCGGCGGTAGCGCTGCTCGACGCGGCTCCGGTGGCGCTCGATCCAGGTGTCCAAGAGGTCGAAGGCCTGGGCCTCCATGCGTGCCTGCCGGGGCTGCGGCCCTCGTGGTCGGCTGACGAGCCCGGCGTCCTCGAGCACCCGCAAGTGCTTGTAAACGGCCTGCAGCGTGATCCCGTACGGCTCGGCCAGCTGGCTCACGGTCGCGTCGCCCTCCGAGAGCCGGGCGACCATGTCGCGCCGGGTCGGATCCGCGAGGGCGGCGAAGGCTCGGGAAAGCGGGTCCGTGGTCATCCCTCCAGTTTCAACTCTTTGGTTGAAAGAACCGTACGGCGTATGTGGCCCATCCGTCAACCCACTGGTTGAAAGCAATGTTCAAGGCGGTGTGACAGCCGGGCTATTCGGTGGTCGCGCTCCGGCCCGCAGCCGACCCGGCAGCTCTGCCAGGTCGTCCGCAAGAGCGGAAGCCGAAGTACCACCATCCGCAAGCGCGGCCTGATCGCAGGGTTCGGCGCATTGGCGGGGTCGGCGATCGTTCTCGTGGTCCTAGTTTGGTCTCCGGGGCTTGTCCGGGTGCTCGCCTTGTGCGCGAAGCTTCTTGCGTAGGTGCAACATTGCGATCGTGAGGTCCACTGGTCGCTGTTCGGTCACCAGCCTGTCCCAGATGGTGTCGGCGCTCGGGCGGTTCTTGGCGTGGACGGCGACGGCGAAGTCCAGTGCGTCCAGAACATCGCGAGCACTGGCGGTTTCATCAAAACCGATGCTCATCCCGGTGGCCGGTTCGACCAGCCTGTGATCGAGGTTCGCCGCCAGGACCACCGTGGCCAAGTACATGCCAGCGGATCCGTGCGCTTCGTTGAGGTCCATCAGGTGCCTGAACGCAGCCAGGTCGTCGTGCAGGTGGGCGTCCAATGCGGCCTGCGCGAAGGACAAGATCGATTGCGCATCCTCGTCGGTCGGAAACGCCGGGTCCATCATGGACGGAGAGGTTAAACAAGGTTCCATTGACCGGATAGGACCGTGCCTCGGATGGCCTAATTCTCGGCTACTGATACGGGGTCGGATACCGAGTGAACTTGAATATTCCTCATCTTGGATTTCCAGCGGACGCGCGAGAACGTGAGAACTTATCTGAAATGACGTCGGCCGATCGGCATCACCTTGCGTCCGTACGGCGCGGATTCGAATTCCAGCATTGCCACGAACGCGGACCACCCGGCGTCGTGGACGGACTTCGCCAGCCTCGTTCTTCGACAAACTCGCCGACCACGGCGTGGAAGTCCTGCTCGCGAGGTCGGGCGGCATGGTGCCCGCACCAGCCCGGAAGTGATCTCCACCGGAAAACCTTGATCGGCATGCCGGACTCGCTAGCCGCAAGCTAGGCCCTTCAGATGCAGTGGTTGATGGTGGTTGATGTTCCTGACGTGCCGCGCTTCCTTGCGGGCGCGGGCTTTCAGTCGCCGCTTGGCGGCCTTGGTCTGCTTGGCCTGAAGCTTGGCGCGCAGGGTGATCTGGCGCTTGCGGTCCCGGTTGAGGCCACGCCCCGCCGCTGTGTAGCCGCTGCTGACGGTGGCAACGTTGAGGATGCCGAGATCCACACCGATGAACCCGGTCGGCTCTCACCGCCCGGCGTCGGGATTTCCACCTTTTTGCCGAGGTTCCCGGCCTTGATGTCGCGTTCAATGTTGCGTAGGCGTCGCACACCTTCTTGATGATGTGCTGCGAGACCTGGGATCCAATCCCGGCTTCGTTGTAGGTCAGTTTGCGCAGGTCGTAGTTGCGCTTCACGTCGCGGTCGAAAGCTACCTCAGAGACCTTGTTCGCTTGCTTGCTCGAGCGCGTACAGGGTCGACTCCAGCACGGATACCTGTGTGGCATCCGGCTCAAGCTTCACCTGCACGACAACGTTGGCACGGCACACTACCACCTAGATCGTTTGAAAAAGCTGGCGGTCGTGTTCCGCGATTCCTCCCCTGCCCTGAGGACCGGGGTTCCTCGCGCTTGAAGATGCTGAAAACATGGAGGTGCCGCGATCGTGGGAGGAGCACTATGAGCGATGGGTTTCGCAACGCCAGCGTCGAGCTGCGGACAGACCGGGCGCACGGCGCGCGGATCTACGACTACATCCTCGGCGGCAAGGACAACTACGCCGTCGACCGTGCTGCCGCGGAGGCCACCAAGCAGATCTGGCCCGCGCTTCCAGTGCACATGCGCGCCAACCGCGAGTTCATGCACCGTGCCGGCCGCTACCTCGCCACCGAGTGCGGCATCGACCAGTTCCTGGACATCGGTACCGGCATCCCCACCTCGCCAAACCTGCACGAGGTCGTGCAGGAGGTGCGGCCTGAAGCCCGCGTCGTCTACACCGACAACGACCCCATTGTGCTCGTGCACGCCCGCGCGCTGATGTCCAGCACCAAGCTTGGCTGCACCGCTTTTGTGAACGCCGACCTGCGGGACCCGGACACGATCGTGGCATCCCCGGAGTTCCGCGATACCTTGGACCTGAACCGGCCGATCGGGCTGATGCTCATCGCGGTCGTGCATTTCATCGAAGACGACGACGAGGCGTTGGACGTCGTGCGGCGGATCACCGACGCGCTGCCCTCCGGCAGCTACCTGGCCGCCACGATCGCCACCGACGACTTCGCCCCGGAGACGCTAGCGGAGGTCCGCCGGACCTACCACGAGCACGGCGAGACCCTGCGCTGGCGCTCCCAGGCCCACGCCGCCCGGTTCTTCGACGGCCTCGAACTGGTCGAGCCCGGGATCGTCCAGATGCACAAGTGGCGCCCGGACGGCGGTATCGCCTTGAACGTCCCGGAAGCCGACATCGCCATGTACGGCGCCATCGCCCACAAGCCCTAGTCGATGAAAATCGAGTGGCGGGACTCGATGGCCAGTACGGGGGCGTAGAACCCGAGTCGCTGTTGGCAAAGCGGTGCCCATCACAAGTTGGCGAGGACGGGTGACGGCACGGTCCGGGCGTTCGGAGTTCCTGTGTTGGCTGTCCTCTTCGGACTGGTTCCGCGACGTTCGTGATGAGAAGTACCTGACGGGGTTCGTGGCCATCATGATGACCCCGAACCCGTTCGCGGTGGCGGCCCGGATTCGGGACGGACCTGGATTCGATGACGTCGTCGGGGCTGGAAACCGTTGCAGCACGGCTGTTCTGCCGCTGTTGACGGTGCTGCACTCCGGCGTCATGATGGATGCCAGCTTATCGATCCGATCTCTGCGAGGACCATCTTGCTGGTCCAAAGAGGACGATCTCGTTCGGATTTGCGGTGCACGGCGGTGTTGGCGCTGCCGTATGGGCTGGACGGTGACGGCACGAACAGCTACGTGATCACCTCTTCGGCGTTCCTGCCGATTTACGTTGGGCGGGCATCAATCCCGTTGCTGATCGCGGTGTGGGCGGGCGGGAGCCGGTCGGCTGCGGTAGACAGGGGGACTGGCCTGGTACTTCGTTTTCCGGACGAGGGTGGTGCGCCGTGGAGGTCTGTGTGGGCGCCGTGGGATCGGCGGCGGTGCCGCCGTCGATCGAGCGCGGCGGGGTGTGCCGGGAGGTCGTGCTGGCCGCCCGCGACGCCGCCCAGGCGAAGGGCAAAGCCGCGACGGGACTGCTTTGAGCGTTGCCCGGGGTGAGGACGGATTTCCGCCGCTGGGCGCAATGGCGGTGGTGTTGACTTTCGGTACCGGTACCGGTACCGGTACCGGTACCGGTACCGGTGCCGTGGACGTCGCGAGCTTCACCCGGCTCGGTGAGGTGTTCAGCAGTGTGATGACCGGCAACCTGGTGCTGTTCGGACTAGCGTTCGCGAAGGCATCTGCTCCGCTAGCAGTGCACACCCTCGTCGCTTTCGCGGGCTATGTCGCGGGTGCGGCGGTGGGTAGCCGCATCACCGGGTCGCCTCCGCACGGCCGGCTCTGGCCGGTACGGGTCACCGCGGTCCTGCTGGTCGAAGTGGTGGTCCTCGCTGGGTTCGCCGGCGGCTGGGTCGTCACCGACGGGCGGCCGAGCGGGGCCTGGCAGGTCGGACTGCTGGTGCTGGCGTCGGTCGGGATGGGGCTGCAGAGCGCGGCGACGCGCGGGTTGGGGCGCCTGGCGGGGGTGTCCACCACATACCTGACCGGCACGTTGACCGGCGTCGTCGCCGGGCTCGTGGCCAGCGACCGGCCGAAGGCGTTCGACGTGCGGGGAACAGCGATCCTGCTGGCGGCGGCGGCCGGCGCCGCATCGGGCGGGATCGTGATGCTCGTGGTGCCGTGGGCGTTGCCGCTGCTACCGCTGGCAGCCTTGGCGGTCGTCATCGGCACCGCCACGTTCCACCACCGTGCTCTCCGGCGGTCCCGCCGTGCGGACCAGTGATGCGGCTGCTCCACTGGCGCGCACAGCGGAGCAGTCGATCGCCAAGCAAATCGCGGTGGCCGTGGCGCTGCGCCGGAGCAGCCACGGACGGACGAATCACGAGGACATCTATTAACTTTGGTTGTCCTTGCTGTTGGCTGCGGGCTGGTGAGCGGTGAGGCCGTCGCTAATCCCGTCGTCCGGCAGGCTCAGCTCCCGCAACGCAGTCGAATGTTTGACGACTTCCTGGAGCAACGCATTGATGGCCGCGCCGGTCTCCTGCTTCCGTTCTTCCGTCTCCGCGCAAATGCGCCGGTAGTGCATTTCGCTCGCGGCGTCTTGCTGCTCGCAACGTTGGCGCGTTCGATCGAGCAGCCGGCCGGCGTCCTCCTGCGCCAACGCCGTGATTCGTTTGTACTCCTTCTGAACGTTCCGCCGAAGACGGTGCTCGCGCTCGCGCTCTTCCCTCTTCCGGCACGTGGATTCCCGATCGAGGTCGGCCCGACGCTCCGCCAACCAGCGAGCGAAGTCGCAAGCCTGTGCTCTGATCTGCTCGGCTGTTCGCTCCGCCTCCTCCAAGAGCCTCGCAGCCTCCTCGTGCGCCTGGCCGATGATCGCGGCGGCACGTTTCTCCGCGAATTCGACGACCTCCGAGTCGGACTGCTCCTCCTCGTCTGTGGAGCGAAGCTCCTCGCGTAGCTGGCGGAGCTGGGATTCGAGCAGGTCGAGATGCTCGGCGACCTGCGCTCGATCGAATCCACGCCACCGCTCGGCGAAAGCCGGCCGGGCCGGAACAACATCATCCATGGCGTCTCCATCCCCCATCTGGAGCGCGGTACTGGTTGCACTGCGGAAACCGAGCAGTTATGACCGGCCGCGCCATGCCGCGATCTTCGCGTGCAGCGGGAAAGCAAGCTCGGTGACAGCGACTCCATCGTTGGCGGGCCGGAGCGTTGCAGCGATGTCAACTCGGTTTTACTACCCGAGTGAGCGATGCTGCGGCTCCCTGGTCGGGCCGGGGGATTGCGGTCGGCCGCGTTCGTGGCCTCTACCAGGAGCCCGGCGGTTTCGGGAGCGCGCCACCGGAGGTCACCGACCGGGGTGTGGCTGAGCGTCCTTCCGCGAGCCGTCGCCGGCAATCACTCGTTCGTGTGAATTGTCGCGGTGCCGGCGGGATGCGGTGAGGTCAGCATTTCTCGTGTGATGGTTCTGTGGGCGGCGGTCTTGGTCGCAGTGGTGATGTGGACGGCTACGAATATCGACGGCTTGGTCGTGTTGGCCGCGTTGTTCTTGCGCGCCGCGCAGGTGAGCAGCCCGCGCCCGTGGCAGATCGCGGCCGGTCAGTACCTGGGGTCGGCGTGCCTGATCGCGCTGAGCCTGCTGGCGGCCGCCGGGCTGATGGTCGTGCCGGAGTCCTGGATCGGGCTGCTCGGCCTTCTGCCGCTGGCGCTCGGGATCTACGGGCTGGTACTGGCCGTCCGGGCAGGCGAGGAGGAGCGGGATCCGCCGACCATCGGTGTGCTGTCGGTCGTTTCGATCGTCGTGGCCAACGGGGCGGACAACCTCAGCGTCTACAGCGCCGCATTCCGCGTCTTCCCAACGGCGCAAACCGCGCTGACCATTGTCATCTTCTTGACGCTCATCGGGGTGTGGTGCCTGGTGGCCCGTTTTGCCGCGACTCGGAAGCGGGTGCTCAGCGGCCTCGACCGCGTGCGCCGCTGGCTGGTTCCAGTCGTCTACATCGTCATCGGTGCGGTGATCCTCATTCGCAGCGGAGTACTTGCTCATGTCGCGTAGTGGAGCCGATCCGCTGACAGGCCGGGGAAGAGTCCGGTGAAGAAACCTGCGGAGACCGTGCACGTCGCCGTTGGCTCGCGCGCATCAGGGCGAATCGGCGCGGGACGCGGGGCCAGGTTCTTGGTCGGCTCGGCCAGCAGCATGTTGGCGCCGGAGTGGACCAGGTCAGCCGATGCGAGGTTTTCCTCGCTGGGGAGCGCCGCTGCGGGCTGCGGGCAGGCCTTCTCCGGCCAGGCGTGCTCGCCGCCGGTGAAACGAACGTGTACTGGCCGCTCGGTCCACGCCGGCCTGCTGCCAGCGGCAAGCTCGTGAAACTATTGCGCGTTTGGGGTCCGGAGCCCCTGCGAGTCGGGTCCTTTACGGCATTCGTGCAGGTCGCAGGCTTGTTCTTGAGTTGCTCCGGTAGGCGTGGGGGCGGCCGATGTGCAACAGTGGCGGTGTGAGTGGGCCTCCACGGCGACTTGCATCCGGACCACCATGGTGGCTGTTAATGGGATTGCTTGTCGTCCTAGCGGCGACGGCGACTGTTCTAGTCCTCACCTACTCGAACCCGGTGTCGCGACTGGCCGACGACCTGGCTGCTCTGGTCAACGCGATCGTTGCCGTCGTCGCCTACTCGTGGACCGGGTGGTCGCACACCGGCCCGGAGCGGCGCTGGCGACTATTCCTGGCCGTGGGTCTGGGAGGATGGGTCGTCGCGCAGGCGATCTGGACGTGGCATCGCGCCGTGCACGGTGCCACGGGGGCGGTGCCTGGTGTTGCTAGTGCGCTTTTCCTGCTGTTTCCGGCGGGAGTGTTCGCAGCGCTGCTCGTGGTAGCCCGAGCCGACCACGCCAGGGTCCGGGCGTACGACACCGCGGATCCACCACGAGTTCTGCTGCTCGACGGCCTCATCATCGTCACGGCACTCGTCGCGCTCGCCTGCGAGGTCCTCGCGGTCCAGGCAGGTTCCCATGATTCGCCCACGGCGACGCTGTTGACGGTTTCTTACACAGTCGGTGACTTCGTTCTGATCGTGCTCGCGTTGCTCATGGCAGTCGCTTTGCACAGCATGTGGCGGCCCCGATTGATCTGGCTGGTGGTCGGATTGTGCGCCATGGGTGCCAGCGACATCGTTTACGCCGACACCACGATCATCGGGGCGGCGGCACCCGCAGCAGCCGAACTGGGCTACATGATCGGTGCGCTCCTGCTGATCCCCGCGGCACTCACGGCGACGCGACCGGCCACTGCCCAGCGCCGGAGCGTCTCATTGGCGCTTCTGGCAGTGCCGTACGTTCCGCTGACTGCCGTCCTGGCCATGGTCGTCATCAACGTGGCCGGTGGTAGCCCGTACCCCGACGTCGTCTACGTGCTCAGCGTGATCATCGCTCTGGTCGTCTTCCGTCACTTCACCACCTTGCTGCAGCTCTACCGGGCGCACCGGCGGCTCGCTGCGGCCGTCCTGCAAGATCCGCTCACGGGCGTGGCCAACCGGGTGCTGCTCGCGGACTTGCTCGACGAGGCAGTGTCGAGTCCCCAGTTCGAAGAACGCGGGCTGATCTACGTCGACCTGGACAACTTCAAAACGGTCAACGACAGGCTCGGACATCAGGCAGGCGACGAGTTGCTGCGCATCACTGCTCACCGGCTGCGCCGGTGCGTGCGCGACGACGACACGGTTGCGCGCATCGGCGGCGACGAATTCGTCATCCTCCTGATCCCGCCACCGCAGGACCCCGAGGAGCTGGTGCAACACTTGGCCGATGCGGTGGCCCAGCCGGTCGCCTTGGAAACCGAAGACAACTCGGTCCGGATCACCGCAAGCATCGGCTACCACCGCATCGCCCCCGGTCAACACCCGAGCGACGCTCTGGCGCACGCCGATCAAGCGATGTACCAGAACAAGCGGAGCAGAGCGGATTGACGACGCAGCTGGTGCTACGACGGCCCGTCGGCCGATGCGGAGGATTAGCACCGGCCTTCCTGCGGTTCCAGGCGTGAAAGCGGGGGCCGTGAAACCGCCGCAGCGGTTTCACGACCCCCGCTTTCGCTGCGGGTGTCCGTGGTAGGTGGCGGGTTACCGGTTGCGCGGCGCCACCGACGGGAACGACGGCATTTCGGGGAGACGGCCGGGGGACCTGTCGGGGCTCTTGGACGAGCCGCCGGAGTTAATGGTCTCGTTGATCCAGTCGGTGTGCGCCACGACATTGCTGTAGATGCCGGGCTTATCCGCGCAGTTCTCGGCTTGGCCGCGGCTGGTCGCGCCGACCAGTGCGAAACCGTCGCCCTCCTGCACCACCGCCGGGCCACCGGAGTCGCCGTAGCAGGCGCTGACCTTGCCCTTCTGGTTGTCGATGCACAGCTCACGTGCCGCATCGAAGGGATCTTGCGAGCTGGTGCAGTTCGACGCGTCGATCGTCTTGGTTTCCAGCTCCTTCAAGGTCACGGGCGGCTCGCCGCACTTGGGCGTCCCGCACGTCTGGCCCCAACCGAGCAGCTGCACTGTGGTGCCCGGCTGCGGTGCCGTGGCAGAGATCTTGATCGGCTCGGCCTTCACCGGCTTCGACAGGTGGACCATGGCGACGTCGTAGCCGGTGGCGATTTCGCTGCCGGCTGGCTTCTGCGTTGACTTGGGGTGCACCACGAACTTGTCAGGCTTGACGAGCTCACCGCCGCTGGTGCGGTCGGTTGTCCCGATCCGGTACTGGACTTTGCTGGGCTGTTGCCCTTCCACGCAGTGCGCGGCGGTGACCAGCCACTGCTTGTCGACCAGCGAGGCACCGCAGTGGTGTTGGCCGTCGGTGGACTGCATGGACGCCATGAAGCTGTAGGTCTGCGTCGCTTGGGTACCTCCAATGATGAGCGGCGTAGCCACGGCACTGGCGGTTGGTGCCGCGAGCGCCAGACTGGCCAGCATCGTCGCGGCGGACGCCAAAATGCTACGGATTAGAGAACCTCGGGGCATGTTCTCTCCTTCTTCCCGAGCTCCGCGCCGGGGGAACGGAAGGAGCCGGGAACTGGGGGTTTGTGAATTATCCGGCGATGCTCCCCCATCAGGACGAACATTTCGTTACGCCAAATGGAGCAATCGCTAGGGGTGTCCGATCGGGTGCTGACAGTTAGGACGGCTGGCCGCTGGATGGTGATATTCGTTGCGCCCCGGGGGTTTTCGCTGGACGGCTCGGAGTGTGGCAAGGGGCACGACGTGGCAACGCGGGGGCGTCGGAGGAAGTTGACGAAGGCTTGGGTGTAGTCGTCGGCGACGCTTCGGGGGACCAGTGCGATCCCGGCACCGGCTTCCATCAGTCGCAGGGCGGCGGCGAATTCGTGGCCGTGCACGCGGACGTTGCGGTGCGCGCCCGCCTGGCGCGAGATCTACTGGAGGAAGTGGAAGTTGCTGCACCTGCGGCTCATGCGCACGAAGTCGAAATCGAGCGCCGCGGCGAAGTCGGCCTGGTCGGACCGCACGAGGGGGGCTCGACCAGGGCGACGATGATGAGCTCTTCGCGTGCGATGGCCGCAGTGGCTCCTGTGCTCCTTTGGGTGGGTGTCCTCGTCATCCCAGCCTGAAGCAGGCGACATGGCGGGAAGCGGGCGGGATCGTCCGCGGAGGAGCGCACTAAAGAAATTTTTATTTGGGTGATCTTGGTTAGAAAAAGGGCCGGTGTGCTCAAGGAAAGCGAAGCACAGCTCGTAGCTGCCGTACTAGCCCACGTCTCCCCACGCAATTGATCATGTTCTGCCTCACGATGTTGAGCCAGGCAGACCGTGGTACCGAGTAGTCCGCCCACGGGCGAGTGCTCAAGCGGCCCGCAACATCGCTGCCCCGAGCGCGCCTGCATGGCGCGGATGCTGACGGCATGGCTGACTACGTGCAGGTTGTGACGCCGACGGACTCAAAAGAGGCAGTGGCCACCCTTGTCCGAAGCACCGTTGATGCTCGCGGCGTGGCCTGCGTTGAAGGCCGGCAATGCGAGATCGGCAACCACCAATGCGCGGACTTTCGATCAGTTGGTGACAGAGCCGAAAGCAACGAGTCAGCGAGCGTATCGGTGTCCCGGGGCCCTAGTCGGCCGTAAGACGACATCGCAAGACTTCCTAATGTCCTGCACCGGAAATTCGTGTTCTAAGCAGCTATGCTGCGGGAATGGCGAGGACTGGGCGGCCGAAGGCTGAGTTGGTGCTGACCGGCGATGAGCGTTCGACGTTGCAGCGTTGGGCTCGGCGGGCGAAGAGTTCGCAGGCTTTGGCGTTGCGGTGTCGGATTGTGCTGGCATGCGCCGAGGTTTGTCCAATGTGGACGTCGTCGAGCAGTTGCGGGTGGCGCGGCCGACTACCAACCTGCCGGTCACGTGTTCGCGCAACTCCGGGCCGAGGCGATGCCGTGCAGTGGTGAGGCCCCAAGCGGACAAATCCGCCAGGTGTTGATTGTGGCCCTCGTGGCCACCACCGTGGAACGCCGATCTACCGGATCGAGTCATTTCCTTACGAGGTAGCGGATCCACTGCATTTGGCGGAGCCTTGTCCCTGTCAAGGGGCAAGCGTGGTCGGTGGTTTTCGGGGGATCGGTGGCTTCAGGCGATTCGGGAAACGATGGGGGCGAGCAGTTGCCGCGATCGGTCGGTGAATCCGGACACGCGGACGAGCAAGGGCCCGTGCCTGAGGCTGAGAAGCAGGCCGGGCGACTGAACAGCACCGAGGAGCCCCTCGGCAGGCCCGGTGGGACGCTGTCCGGTCGGTCACCGTTCGTGCTGGGCATGACTGCGGCGGCCGGGGTGGCGGTGACCTACGGCGTGGTGGAGCTGATCTTGGCCGCCCGGCAGGTGCTGATCCTCATCGGCCTGGCTTTCTTCGTGGCGATGGGACTGGAGCCGGCGGTGTCGTGGCTGGTGCGGCACCGGCTTCCGAGGTGGGCCGCGGTGCTGTCCGTGCTGGTCGTGGCAGCTGGCGCCGTAGCCGGTCTGCTGGCGGCGGCGATCCCGCCGCTGGTCGAGCAGGCCAGCCAGTTCGGGGTGCAGGCGCCCGCATACCTGCGCAGTCTGCAGGACCCGCAATCGATGCTGGGGCGGCTCAACATCGGTCTCGGCCTTGAGCAGCGCGTTCAGGGGCTACTCAAGGGACAAGAGCCGTCTCTGGTGAACGGGTTGCTGGGCGCGGGGGAGCTGTTGCTCGGGGTGGTGTCGGGGTCGGTGGTGGTCGTCGTGCTCGTGGTTTACTTCCTGGCGTCGATGCCCCGCATCCGCCGGTCGCTCTACCGTCTGTTTCCGGCAGCGCGTCGCCCTCGCGCGGTGCTGATCGGCGACGAGGTCTTCGTCAAGATCGGCGCGTACTTGTTGGGCAACCTGGTCACCTCGGTCATCGCGGGGTTGGCGGCGTACGTGTGGATGCTCATCTTCGGTGTGTCGTACCCGTTGCTGCTGGCGGCGATGGTCGCGGTGCTGGACCTGATTCCCGTCGTTGGAACCATCACTGCGGGAGTGATCGTGACGCTGGTATCGCTGACCGTGTCGCTGCCGGTCGGCTTGGCCACCGCGGGGTTCTTCGTGGTCTACCGGTTCGTCGAGGACTACCTGCTGGTGCCCCGGATCATTGGCCGCGCGGTTCGGGTGCCCGCCGTGATCACCGTGTTGGCGGTGCTGCTCGGCGGAACCCTGCTCGGGGTGATCGGAGCTGTGGTCGCGATCCCGATCGCCGCCGTGGTCCTGTTGATGCTGCGGGAGCTCGTGATTCCTGGTCTGGACGCGCGATGAGCTGGGTCGTGGCCGCACGACGGTGCAGGTAGCATGCCAGCGGTCAGTGCGCGCGCAGCGACGAATCAGACACGCCGCCGAGGAGGCCTGCTTGGTCGCTGTGCACGCCTTCGATTGCCACGGGGCCAAACGAGCCGGACTCACCACCGCCTGGGCCAGTCGCCTGGAAGGTCACGCCGAGGTCTTCACCCCGCCCGACTTCATCGGCTATGACCTCGCCGAGGTGGCCCGCAAGATCGCCGCACTTCCCGGACTTCCCTAATTGACCGTTTCCAATCTCTTGTTGCATAGCGGTGCGTGTGAAACTCAGCGGCGGCGTGGTCAACCGTGCTGATCGGCGACGGTGGCAGCGGTCTGTTGATGGTGCTGGGAGCACTCGGCTTGCGCGGCATCGCGCTGCAGTTCATGCCTGGCGGGGCAGGGCGGGCCGAAGCCGGCCTGCTCGGCGTGCTGGTCACGTCCGGGACACCGATTGCGCAAGCGTGGCGATTGTGCTGGCGCAACGCGCAATCAACTGGTTGGCCTGGAGGTGTTGGGCTGGCTGGTCTGGTTGGTCTATGCGATCCAGATCCAGGTGTCGCCCCAGTCAGCGGGACAGCGGGTTTCAGTCCGAGTAGACGTGCATCCCGCGGAGGGCTTGCATGAGCAACTGCCACCAGTTCCGTCTGCTCCGCGTACGTGACCGTCCACCTGCGAACCGAAACGGCGGCGAGCTGGTTTTGCATTGCCTTGGCAGCGTTGGCGAAGAGGCTCGGGTGCTTCTACCGTGGACGGTGCTGGCTCTTCGGCGGGCCTTTCAAGGAACCTAGTTCTGGCGCCGCCGCATCTGGACCGAGCAAGCACAGACGGAAATCGTCTCACATCCATCCAGAGTCTTGATCTCAGCTACCCCCGTCGCGCCAAGCGGACAGCGGTGCCGGGGTTGGAGGTGCCATGTTCTTCCACGTACAGCGGATGATTAACGAGATCGTTCCCGACGAGCCGGACCCCGGCGCTGCTAACGCCTTGCAGGAAGGCTTGGGCGGCCAGTTCGGTGAGATGCGGACGATGATGCAGTACCTGTTCCAGAGCTTCAACTTCCGCGGTCCTGAGGGCAAACCTTATCGAGACCTGTTGTACGGCATCGGGACGGAGGAGATCAGTCATGTTGAGCTGATCGCCACGACGATCGCGCGGCTGACGGATGGTTCGCCGCGATACCAGGGATCCAAGGACGAGCCCCTCGATCAGCCAGGTGCCAAGGGGGCGACTCCGTTGTCGAACGCCCTCGCACAAGGCAACATTCACCACATGCTCGTCGGCGCACAAGGTGCGCTGCCCGTCGACGCCGTGGGCAATCCCTGGTCGGGCTCGTATGTCTACAACAGCGGTAACCTCGTGCTTGATCTGCTGTACAATTTGATGCTCGAGTCGACCGGCAGGCTCCAGAAGTGCCGCATCTACGAGATGAGTTCGAACAAGACGCTGCGATCGACGGTGTCGTACCTCATCGTTCGCGACCAAGCGCACGAGAACGCCTATGCCAAGGCGCTTGAACGCCTCGGTGTGAACTGGGGCAAGACGTTGCCCATTCCCAAGACGAACGCCGAGCGGTACCCAGAGGTCGCCACTTTGCTCGAGAGAGGTCTGCACAACAGGCAGTACACCTTCAACCTCGACAATCAGTCCGAGGCGGCCAAGGTTTTCCAGGGGAATTCACCGTCGTCGCACGACGGCGAAGTGTTGCGAATGGCCCAAGCGCCGGAGGGCGTGCCGTTCGGCATCGCGCCCGAGCGGCCGGAGGAGTTCAGCCCAGGTCTCGACCCGGACCTTATCGAACTCATCCAAGCGACAGCGGAGATGGAGCTAGCGGAGGCCGACGAGCCGGTCAGGTACGGACCCGCGTGAACAGCACCTCCTGATTCGGCCGGCCAAGCATCGATCGGCTTGCGCTGGCTAAGGTTTGGGTGTCTGTTGTGCGGGTAGTCGAGGGAAGCCGGTGCCCTTGCTGGGTTTCTGGCATCTGGTGGTAACGGCGGGATTGACCCGGCCCGTGCGGGCCGGGTCAGTTCTGTTCAGTGGTCAGGAAAGTTGTTCCCCCGAACGCGAGAACCACTCGCCCGAATCCTCCACGCCAGGCATGCCGCCAACGAATCATTGTCGCAGTCTTTTTCTCCTGGCAGATGTCGGGCCGAACGGCTGTTACACGCGGTGTGCACGAAGTTGTCGTGGCTCCTGCTTTTCGAGGTGCATGTGATGCTGGATGCGCCTAGAAAATACTCAGAAGGGCACTGCAGGTACAACGGCGTTGGCAGACGTTTGCGCAGGGCATGCGATGGCAACTCGAGAGGAGCGGGAGATCTGCGAGACAACGAGGAGATGAGATGCCATGGTTGCCCCTGAACAACGCGGTACTCGAACGACGGCTGAGACGTCGCGTCTCAGGGACTATGAAGCTGCCTTAGCCGCACCCACCACTACGGGCAGCGAATCTGCTCTGATGCTTACCGGTGCTTACACCGCAGTCTCGCCCTGGGTTGTCGGGTTCGCTGGCTCTCAGCCATTTCTGAGCATGAACAATCTCATCCTGGGACTGATCGTCACGGCGATCGGTTTGGGGATCACTGGAACGCCGGAACGCAGCGGTGGCATCAGCTGGACCGCGGCGCCTATCGGGATTTGGCTGATCATCGCGACGTGGGTGACCACTTTCGGTCTGCCGACGGTGGGGATGATCTGGAACAATGTCGTCGTCGGAGCGCTGTCGATCATCCTGGGCTTGGCAGTCGCGGGGATGGTGGCCGTGCGACGTCCCGGTTCCGAAAAGAAAGCGTTTCGGTGAGTCACCCTCGGGCCTGAGTGGATTACCGGTGCGGGGCAATGGTATTGGCACGCCAGCGGTCAGGCAGGGTCGGCGGTGGAAGCGAGGAGACGACTTCGGAGTGGAAGACGTCGATGCTGCCGGCGCGCCAGTGCCTCCGTCTGCTGCGGCGAGACCAAATCGGTGCGAGCCGCAGCCCCGACCAGTAGCGATCCGCCGGTGAACACCCCTGCCGGACGGTCGCCGTCGAGCAGCAGGAACGCCAGGCGCTCGTGGGTGTGCCCAGGCGTGGCCAGCGCTCGCAGCCGCAGCCCGCCTAGATCTACCTCGTCTCCGTCGTGCAGTCCGCTGTGGTGGAACTCCCGGTGCCCGGCGGCCGACGCCAGAACGCGGGTGCCTTCCGTCGCGGCCAGCTGGCGTGCGCCCGAGAGGAAGTCGGCGTGCAGGTGGGTGTCCGCGGCGAACGCCAGCTGCAGACCGCGCCGACGCGCGGCCTGCCACGCGTCCCGCAGGTCCAGGCTCACGTCCAGCACCAGCGCTCGCCCGTCTCCGAGGTCGACCAGGTAGGCGGAATTGCCGAGCCCTTCATCGACGAGCGGAACACGTCCACCGTGCCCATCGCGGTACCCCTCCTATCGACGGGTGTTCCATCGTCCTCTTGACTTGGTTATACAATATTCCAAAGAAGATTGGAATATTGACTGATCGAGACGCGAAGACGGCCTTGTTCGACCAGTTCGCCCGCGTCGGCAAGGCGCTGGGCAGCGGCAAGAGGCTGGAGCTGCTCGACTTGCTCGCCCAGGGCGAGCGCACGGTCGAGGCGTTGGCACGCACGGCGCAGCTGGGGATGACCACCGCCTCGGCGCACCTGCAGACCCTCAAGCAGGCGAACGTGGTCACCACCCGCCGGGATGGCACCAAGATCTACTACCGCCTCGCCGGCTCGGACGTCGCCGCCCTGTACGCGCTGATGCGCACCGTCGCCGGTGCTCACCTGCCCGACGTGGAAGCGGCCCGCGCCGCCTACCTCGGTCCCGACGATGCCGAACACGTCAGCCGCGAGGAATTGCTCCGCCGGGTCCGGCTCGGTGACGTCGTCGTGCTCGACGTGCGTCCGCGCGAGGAGTACGAAGCCGGGCACATCCCGGGCGCGGTGTCGATTCCGGTGGAAGAACTCGGCGACAAGCTCGGAGAAATCCCGGCCGATCAAGAGATCGTCGCCTACTGCCGCGGTAGCTACTGCGTGCTCGCCCATGACGCTGTGCGTCTGCTGGCCGCCCACGGCCGAAGCGCCCGACGGCTCACCGACGGGATGCTCGAATGGCAACTTGCCGAGCTGCCCGTGGAAACGAGCTGACGCACGCCCAGTCGACCGGCGCACCGAAACCCGCGCGGCGATCTACCGAATGCGAGGCATGATGACCGTCGACCTGGGACGCGCTCAGCGCACGCACTGGCAGTCCACTCACCAGGCCCACCCCCACATGTACGGCGACGAACCATCCGAACCCGCGCAACACGCGGCCGACGTCTTCTCCGCCGGCCAGGCGACCACGGTCCTCGAACCGGGCGCCGGGCACGGCCGCGACAGCCTCCACTTCGCCCGGCGCGGATTTACCGTGCAAGCCACGGACTTCAGCCGCGATGGGCTGACCCAACTTCGTACCCGAGCGCACCGGCGCGGCCTCGACGAGAACATCACCAACACCCTCCACGACACCCGCACCCCGATCCCGCTTCCCGACGACAGCGTGGACGGCGTTTTCGCGCACATGCTGCTGTGCATGGCACTGTCCACTGCAGAGATTCACGCGCTCATCGCGGAGATCCGTCGCGTCCTGCGTCCGGGCGGCAACTTGGTGTACACCGTCCGCCACACCGGCGACGCCCACTACGGCACCGGCATCGCGCACGGCGACGACATCTACGAACACGGCGGCTTCGCCGTGCACTTCTTCGACCGCGCACTGGTCGAAACCATCGCGCAGCAGTGGAATCCGGCTGAGGTCCACGCCTAGCTGGAGCGGCTCCGATGCCGCGGCGATGATCAACGGAACGGACGTGCTGGTCGATGGCGGTTACACGGCCCGCTGAGCGACTCCGTCTGGGCGGGCCTGACCGTCGACGAGGGTCGGAGTTCTGCCGATCACGCCAACCAACGTTGTCGGTGGACCTGCGGGGCACCGTCCGCGCTGCCCGGGGGCGGGCCCTCACCCGCAAGGAAGCGGATGAGGGCCCGGTCTTCTCCTGCCTCGACGGCGAATGTGCTGCGAGGACTGGTCTTCTACCGCTAGCTGTCGATGAGCGAGGAGCGAGCGGTCTCCCTCGCCAGCAGGACGGAGACGCCGGTTCCCACGGCGGTGAGGATGACGTAGTAGGCAGGGATGGCGGGGTCGCCGGTCGCGGAGATCAATGCCGTGAGGACCAGTGGGGCCGCGCCGCCGAACACCGCGGTTGAGATGTTGTAGCCGATGGAGTAGGCGGTGTTGCGGACCCGGGTGGGGAACATCTCGACGAGGACCGCGTGGATGATCCCGGCATGCCCGGAGTAGAACAGGGCCATGACGACCGCTGCGAGGACCGAGGCGATGACGCTGCCCCGCATCATCAGCCAGAAGCAGGGGTAGGCGAGGATCACGAGGCCGATCGCCGAGGTCATGAGGACCGGGCGGCGGCCGATGCGGTCCGACAGCTTGGCGGCGAGCGGGATGGACACCGCGATCACGACCAGGGATACCGCGGTAATGGTGAGGCCCTGGACCTGGTTGAACTTCAGCTCTTTCGACAGGTACGTGGGCAGGTAGGTGAACAGCACGTAGTAGCCGGAGCTGTTGAGCACCGGGATCCCGATGGCCAGCGCCAGGTTGCGCAGGTTCCCCTTCTCGGCGAACGTTTCCCGGATCGGGTTGGCCGCCACGGTGTCGGATTCTTGGAGCTTGGTGAAGTTGGGTGTGTCGTGCAGCCGGGCTCGGATGTAGTAGCCGACGATGCCCAGCGGTGCGGCGAGCAGGAACGGCACCCTCCAGCCCCAAGCTTGCATCGCCTGCTCGCTGAGGGCGGAGTTGAGGCCCATGGCGAGCAGGGTGCCGGTGAGCAGGGCGGTGAACGAGCCGACCTGGGTCCAGGACATCAGGAATCCGCGCCGGTGGGCGGGGGAATGCTCACCCACGAAGGACATGGCGCTGGCGACTTCGCCGCCTGCGGAGAAGCCCTGTGCGATGCGCATGCACAGCAGCAGGATCGGTGCGGCGATGCCGATGGTGCTGTAACCGGGGAGCAGGCCGATGGCCGTGGTGGCGCCGGTCATTAGCGTGAGCGCGAAGACCAGCACGGTGCGCCGGCCGATCCGGTCAGCTAGGTAGCCGAGGACGAAACCGCCCAGTGGGCGGAAGAAGAAGGTGAGGGCGAATACGCCGTAGGTCATCAGGAGCGCGGCGGTGCTGCTTTGCCCGGCGAAGAAGACCGTGGCGATGATCGGGGCGAGGAAACCGTAGATGCCGTAGTCGAAGAACTCGACGAAGACGCCGAGGCTGCCGGCCAGGGTGACGCGTCGAAGTTGGGCGGGTGATGCCTGCTGGTCGGTGAGCTCGGTCGTTCGGGTGGGGGGCATGCTCGACTCCAGGGGCGAGTGGTTCAGGTCAGTGGTAGCCGTGTTCGGTGAGCTTGGGGCCGAGGCCCATGAGCTCGACCAGGCTTTGCCCGTCCCGCAAGGCGGTTCGGAAGCGGGCTTCCTTCTGCTCGCGGGCTTCGGAGAGCTCGATGACCCGTTCGACGTCGGCGGCGGGGACCACCACAACGCCATCGGCGTCGCCGACTACGACATCGCCGGGGTTGATCGTGACGCCACCGCAGGTGATCGTCTCGTTGACCTTGCCGGGTTGGTTCTTCCCGGTTCCCTTGATGCAGATGCCGCGGGAGAACACTGGGAATCCCATGTCGACGATGGCTTGGCTGTCGCGCACGGAGCCGTCGATGACTAGTCCGGTGATGCCGACCTGCTGGGCGTAGAGGGTGAGGATGTCGCCCCACGGGCCGGCTTCCAGAAATGCCTTGGCGTCGACGACCAGGACGTCGCCGGGGCGGGCGAGGGTGACGGCGTGTTGGATGGCGAGGTTGTCGGCGGGTTTGCAGTCCACGGTCAGTGCCGGACCGGCGACGGCAATCGCGGGGTGCAGGGGTTTGATGGCGCTGTCGAGGGCGCCGGTGCCGCCCTGTGCTTCGTGCACGGTGGCGGCCCCGAGTTCCTTGAGCCTGGTCAACTGATCGGCGGTGGAACTTGCGGTCATGGGAGTCCTCTCTCAGGCGGTGCGGCAGGAGATGCCGAGTGCGGCGAAGACCGTGCAGGCCCGGTTCGCGAGAGTTCTCAGCCGGTGCTGGCGGGCCCTGTGCATCGCGACGGCGTCGGCGACGGTGCGGTACCGGAATCGGAGGTGCTGGCCGGGGCGGAGTTGCCCCAGCGCGTCTTGGGCGATCTTGGTGGCCACCGCGATCACGGGGTATCCGGCGGTGACTGGTCGGCCTCGTTGCAGCACGAGCAGCTCTTCGGAGGGCGGGACTTCGACGGCGCCGACGGGGATGCCGCGCGAGAGCACCTCCGCCGAGCTCGAGCGCGGTGGCATGGGGCCGGCCAAGCGGAGTCCGATGTGGTTGCTGCGCGGGGTGACCGCGTAGGTCGCCGATGCGAGGAGTTCGCGGCAGGTAGGGAATTCGGTTATGTCCGGTCCGTCGGTGACGTCGATCGTGCAGGGGTCGGGGAACCGAGGCGGCTCGGCTCCCAGGCAGAACAGCGGATGGCGGAAGACCGGGTGGTCGACCGGTCGGTAGTCGCTGCGCAGGCCGATCGTCGCCCCGGTCGCCAGCTGGGTACCGACACCCAGCAGGGAGTCCGGTGCGCAGCTGCCGGAAACCGTTGGTGCGTCGATGGTTCCGTGCACCGCGAGGTAGCAGCGGAGCCCTCCCGTTGGCACTGCGACCCGGATGGTCGCGCCGGATCCAAGGCACAGCGGTTCCCACATCCGGCTTAGGTGGTCGTTGATGGTCACCTCGGCCGGTGCTCCGGTGACGGAGACCAGTACGGGCCGAGTGGTGCTCAGCGTGAAGTCGGTCGCGGTGATCTCGATCAGCGGGGCGCTGCGCGGATTGCCGACCAGGATGTTGGCCACGGCCGCCGAGTACTGGTCGGCGGCACCGTTGACGGGCACGCCCCGCCGGGCGAGCCCGCGGCGTCCGAGGTCGGTGATGGCAGCGATACCGGCCTGGCGCACATGGAGTTCCTCAGGCATCCTCGCCCTCCAGGCCCTGGGCGGCGCAGTCGCTCCAGCGATCGGCGTCGATGGGGACGAACCGGAACCGGTCTCCCGGTTGGTACGGCACGTACGGCTCGTCGGCGATGTCGACCAGCGTCAGCGGGGTTCGCCCGATCAGCCGCCAGCCGCCAGGGGAACGCACCGGGTAGATGACTGCTTGGTGGCCGGACAGCGCGACGGAACCCGGCTCGACGGCGACGCGGGGTTGCGGGCATCGGCTGATCGGCTGGGCGAATGGCGTGCCGTCCAGCATGGGGGCTCCGGCGGGCGCGCCGAGGAAGCGGACCGGGAACTCACGGCTGCACAGCGCGTCCACCACGTCTTGTTCGGTGATGCCCAGTTCTTCAGCGACGGCAGGAAGATCCGGCCCGCAGGTGCCGCCGAAGACAACTGGGATGCGGAAGGCGCGGCCGCGCAGCGGTGCTGGCGCGATGGGTTGGGTTGCGATGGTTCGGTGCACCGCTTCCGTCAGGTCGGTGTGGGTGACCTCGTCGCAGTCGAACTCGACGAGCAGGCTGTCGTAGGTGGCGATCAGGTCGCTGACCCGATCATCGGGTTCGAGGGCGTCGGCCAAGTGCTGCACGGCCTGCCAGCAGAGCTCGGGGTCCGAGCCCACCGCTTTGGCCAGTACCGCTGAGTCGCCGAAGTCGGTGATCTGCCATGTTGGCGGGGCCATCACCGGGCGGCTCCGTTCTTGGTGGCCAGGACCTCGGTCAGCGGTCGGATGCGCACTGCCGCGGCGACGAGTTCACGACGGACGGTGCGGGCCAGCTCGACCGCACCTGGGGTGTCGCCGTGCAGCAGCACCGAGTCGCACCGCACCGGGATTTCGCGACCGTTGATCGATCGGATCACGCCTTCGGTGACCATCCGCACGACTCGTTCGGCGACCTCGCGAGGATCGTGGATCACCGCACCGGGCTCGCAGCGGCGCACGAGTGTTCCGTCGTCCTGGTAGGCGCGATCGGCCAGGCCCAGGACCGCGACCGGGAGCTCGCGCGAGCGTGCGTGCACGGCCAGCCGGCCTTCCTGCACCACGATGATCAACGACGGGTCGTAGGACTGCACGGCATCCGCGACTGCATCGGCGTACTCGTCGTCGGTCACCACCAGGTTGCCGAGCCTGCCGTGCGGGGTGACGTGGCGCAGCCGGGTGCCCTGCGCGGCGGCGAACGCGGACAACGCGCCGATCTGGTACAGCACGTCGGTGCGCACCTCGTCCGGCGTCATCTCCAGTGCCCGCCGGCCGAATCCCACCAGGTCGGGGAACCCGGGGTGCGCCCCGACCCCGACCCCGCGGCGAACGCAGGCGCGCACGGTGGTATCCATCACCCGCGGGTCGCCGGCGTGGAAGCCGCACGCGACGTTGGCCGAGCTGACGACGTCGAGGAGCGCTTCGTCATCACCCATCCGGTAGGCGCCGAAGCTCTCCCCGAGATCCGCGACGAGATCGACTACCGCACCCATGCAACTTCCCTCTCGATTCGAGATTGTCATCTCAGTTCAGGACAGCGTGGCGAGAGGGTTCCGCATTGTCAATAGGTTGCACGTGGAAATCCGTGCTGATTACACAGCCGAAACGGCGATCGTGACCGATGGATGAGGCTTGACTGCGGGGCACCTGCTTCTCCTATGCTTGCCTCGTAACCAAGACTCTACTCTCGGTTTTGTGTCGAGCTAGCCGAGTCACTCGTCATGAGGAGAAGCTGTGGTCCGGTTCCAGCCGTCGCTCGCGATCACCCGTGTTCAGCGTTCGTCGCTTCGGCCGGCCGGCGCGGTCCCGCCGGCCGGGACGGTGTCGCTGGCCATGGGCGAACCCGATTTCCCGACCCCGGAGCCGATCGTGGAAGCCTGCCGGCGCGCGCTCGCCGACGGCTACACCCACTACGGAGATCTCAACGGCGACCCCGAACTCCGTGAGGTGATCGCCGCGGCTGCGTCCGGGCTGTCCGGCCGGGCGTACTCGGAGGGCAACGTCGCGGTGACCCACGGCGGCGCTGCCGCGATCAATGCTGCTGTCCTCGCCGCCGTGAACCCGGGAGATCGGGTGGTGATCCCCGAACCCACCTACTCCCTCTACCCGGACGCGGTGCGGTTGGCCGGTGGCGAACCGGTGCTCGTCCCGACGACATCAGGTCACCGACTCGATCTGGACGCGCTCGCCGACGCCCTCCGAGGCGCGCGGATGATCGTGCTGTGCAACCCCGTCAACCCGACCGGTACCGTGTTCACCGGTGATGAGCTGGGCGCCCTGGGTGAGCTGCTGGACGGAACCGATGTACTGGTGCTCGCCGACGAGGCGTACGCCGAGATCGTCTACGACGGGGTGCCGTTCACCTCCGCACTCGCCGTCGAATCCCTGCGCGAGCGCCTCATCTACTGCCAGACGCTGTCGAAGACTTACGCAATGACCGGCTGGAGGGTCGGGTACGTCGTCGCGCCGGTCGAGATGACGGCGCCCATCCGTCATGTGCACCGCACCTTCAACAGCGCTCTCAACGCCGCTGCCCAGCGGGCGGCCATCACCGCATTGCGACTCGGCCCAGAACTAGCGGCGCCGATGCTGCGCGCTTACCAGGAGCGCCGCGACCTGGTGGTCAAGCGTCTTGCCGAGATGGACGAGGTCGATGCGACCAACCCCGAAGGCGCGTTCTACGCCTTCGCCAAGTACCGCTGCGCACTGCGGTCCGAGGACGTCGTGCAGCGCCTGCTGGCTGGTGGTGTCGCGGTCCGCGCAGGCAGCGAATACGGCCCCTCGGGGGAAGGCCACATCCGGCTCTCCTTCGCCGCCGACTTCGCTACGCTCGACGAAGGACTTAACCGCATGCAGAAGACCCTCGCGCGACTGTAGGAGGCATCGCTGACCACCACACCGGGGCGCCGCGCGCCGGCCCGCAGCCGGCCACGCCGGGACGCGGTCCGCAACCGAGAGCGGCTGCTGGAAGCTGCGGGGGAGCTGCTGCGCACCGACCCTGGCGGTGTCTCGATGCCCGCGATCGCGGGTAGGGCCGGCCTGTCGGTGCCCACCGCCTACCGGTACTACTCGGCGCTGGACGACCTGCTCAACGCCTACCTGCACCGAGTGATCGTCGAGCTGCGCGACTACAGCCATGACTGCCCGAAAACCGGTCCGGCGCTGTTCGAGGAAGTCGCAGGCGAATGGGCCCGGCTGCTGGAAAGCTACGGGGCCGCGATGGTGCAGCTGCGCTCCCGCAGCGGCTTCCTGGCGAGGCTGCGCGGCAACGACCCGGTCATCGCCACGGTGCGAGAGGCGTGGGAACGACCGGTCCGAAGCGTGATGCGGCACCTGGAGATCCCGGACGAGCACTTCGAACACGCCTTGTTCCTGTGCAACATCATGTTCGACCCGCGCGAGATCCTGGACCTCGTCGACACCGGCCTCACCCGTGACGAGGCCCTCCTGCACCTCGAACACGCGTACTTCCAGGCGCTCGTGGGATGGGCCAACGCCACCGGCGCCTGAGCTCGGCGATTGCCCGGGGCATTCGGTGCGATTCGTCGACCTGCGCCGGACCATCCACGGGCCCCGACTGCAGCAACGTCAACGGCGCATGTTCGCTTCACCCCACCGCCGCCAGATACACCACCGCCGCATAGCGAGTCCCCAAACAGCGTCGATAGCTGCCCAAAAGACTCACGGCCGAAGACGTTCAGTCCTTCAGCTCGCAGAGGGTTGTGTCCTGCGGGGCCGGGTCGCCCTGCTGAGCCGACAGGCCCGTGACCGTGCCCGTCTTGTGGGCCGTGACCGGATTCTCCATCTTCATCGCTTCCAGCATCGCGATCAGGTTGTCCGCCGCGAGCTCCTGGCCGCAGGAGACCCGTTTGTAACAGTCTCGGGTGAACGGGTCGGTGACGCTGCCGTCGGCATCGATCAACTGGTTGCCTGCACGGTGAACTGGGAAAAAGATTTCGAGAATCGGTGGAGGCTGGGTATCTCTGGTGATGCCGCGACCGACCACCGGCCGGAGATCCGGTAATTCACCGAGGTTTCTGCTGCCGCACGCGGGGGTATCCAGACCGCGCAATGATTCTTACTGGGGGGACGATGACGAAGATGAAGAAACGCGCTGCCGTCGCGGTCGGTGGCATGGCGATGGTGGCGGCGTTGGCTGTGCCCGGCGTAGCGGCGCACGCGGCCGCAGTGCCTGAACAGGACAATTCTTTCATGACGCAGGCCGCGCAGGTGAACTTGGCGGAGATCACCATAGGCAAGCTGGCGCTCCAGAAAGCCAACACGCCGCAGGTGCGGTCGCTGGCGCAGGAAACGCTCACCGACCACCAGGACGCGCAGAGCAAGCTCGAACGACTGGCGGAGCAGAAGGGCGTGACGCTGCCGTCGTCGCCGAATGCGCAACAGCAGAGCACCGGAAAACAGCTGGAGAGCGCGTCGGGCGCAATGTTCGACACCATTTACCTGCATGCGCAGATCTCCGGGCACCAGGAGGCGAGCACGCTTACGCGTTCCGATATCGACTCCGGTCGGGATGCTGACGTGCAGAACTTCGCGAAGGACTTCCTTCCGGTGGTCCTCAAGCACCTGAGCCATGCCCAGGAGGCTGCGAACGCCGTCGGAATTCCGCCGAAGGGGGCCAATACGGGTTCCGGCGGCCTGGCGAAGCGAGCGCAGTCCAGCGCCGGAGATCTGGGTTTGATCGCGGGCGGTTTGGCGATGGTCGTGGCTGCCGGTGCGGTGCTGCTGCGGTGGCGCCGGCGGACCGGGTGAGCTCATGGCGACGCCGGGCGCCGGTTGTCGTGCTGGCGCTGGGCTTGGTGACCGCGGCGGCGGGACTCGGCCACGCTCTGGTCAGTGGTCCCGCACTGCCGCACACCGGGACCGTTCCGCCTGCCCATGCGGGGCCTTCTCCGGCTCCAGCGCAGGAAGCTCTGGCGCCGGTGTCGCTGAGCGAGGTGCCACAGCGCATGCGGTTATCGGCGATGGGTGTCGACGCGCAGGTGCAGCCAGTGCTGCCCGGGCCGGACCGCCAGCTGAGCGTGCCCGAATCACCCGATGTGGTCGGCTGGTGGAGCGCTGGCGCCGCGCCGGGTTCTCGGACAGGCACAGTCGTGTTGGCTGGGCACGTCGATACCCGCAGCGCCGGCCCGGGCGCGCTGTTCCGGGTGGCTGAACTCCAGCCTGGCGATCTTCTCGAGGTTTCCTCCGCGCACGGCACGACCCGGTACCGGATTGCGGCCGTGCGCAGTTATCCCAAGGCTTCCCTGCCGGCGGACCTGTTCGACCGGACCGGCAATCCGCGCCTGGTGCTGATCACCTGTGGAGGTCCCTTCGACGACAGCACCCGCCAATACGAGGACAACATCGTCGCTTACGCCGTTCCGGCGTAGGCGGCAGCTGCAACCGGGAGGGGGTGCACCGGCTTCGACGATGTGCTGGTGCAGGGGAAAGTGTGACCTGGACTACGCCGCACTGAGGCAATTTGTCCTGTATTCCCGTGCTTCGGGAGCAACTGTCTATTGTGGACTTCGATGGGTTCGAGGGGTGCGGGGTCAAGGTCCTGCCGGCCGGGCGGTCTGAACAGCGCGTCGACCTGCGTTAAAGCGGGCCGACGACCCCGACAGCCGCGGTCCCGCTTTGTGGCGTTGGGTCGTTGCCCTGGCTTTGAATACATGGCTGATGCCGGCGAGGATCGAACGCCGTCGTGCGAGCCATTGAGGACTTCGTTGTGGTGGATCGAGCTGTGCACGCGAACCGAGTGGGTTATCCCGCGGCGTTTTTGTTGAGGTATTTGACGATGATGTCGATGGCGGCGCGGAAGTGCGGGCGGTTCGGTCTGTTGAGGAAGCCATGAACCGTTCCCGGGATGACGTGGTGTTCGACGGGTACGTGCGCGGCGGCGAGTTCGGCCGCGAAGGCCTCGCCGGAGGCGCGCAGCGAGTCCCGGTCGGCGTCCAGCAAGAGGGTGGGGGGCAGCCCTTCGGCGTCGGCGCCTCCGGGGAAGGCGTGGGGGTTGGTCATCGCTGCAGGTGTGCCGGCGTAGTTGCGGTTCATCCTCTCCACGGTGCCCGGCCGGAGCCGGAGGATGCCATGGCGGCCGCGCAGGCGGGAGGCCAGTTGCGAGGACGGGGTCGGGAGCGCGGCGTGGAAGGTGCCGTAGGCGAGCACCAGCCGGGACGGCCCCGTGGCGCCTTGGTCGCGGAGCCGGAGTGCCACGGCTGCGGCCAGGCAGGCTCCGGCGCTCGCGCCGCCCAAGGTCGCTGCCCCGGTTGTTGACTGGGCGAGGACCGAGTTGAACGCGTCGGTTACGTCGTCGAGGGGGACCGGGAAACGCACGCCCGGTAGCGGGCCGGGCTTGGGCCTGCGGAAGAGGTTGAACGGCGCCACCAGTCGGTAGTCGACGGTGACCACGGTGCGCTCGGTCGCGGCGATGGCGTGGGCGATGGCGTGGGACTCGGGTTGGTCAAGACCGCCGCTGATGAAGCCGCCGCCGTGGATCCAGACGAAGGGAGCGCGCCGCTGCGCGGCCGCGGCCGCGGCCGAAGGGGCGTAAACGCGGACCGGGATGGGCCCGTGCCTGCCGTCGACCGAGGTGTTCGCCACGCGTGGATCCATTGTCTCTCCCAGCAGTGCGCGCTTCGGCCACCGTACGCGCACGGCCCGGTTGGTCGGGCCGTGCGCGTGGCTTCCGCGCAGCGTCAATCGTCGTTCTGCCCGTAACCGCCGCCGCCTGCGGTTTGGATGCTCAGCGTCTCACCTCGTTGCAGGTCGAGGCGGTTCATCGCGGACAGCTGCTGCGAACTGCCGTTGCGGGTGACGTGGACCTGTGCCGGGGATCCGGGCTCGCCGCCGTGCAGCCCCCACGGGCGCCGGGTGACCCGTGCGGTGGCCACCACCGCTGACACCCGCCCAGCGGTCACTTCCAGCTCCCGCACGAGTCCGCTGCCGCCGTTGAACCTTCCGGCCCCGCCGGTCCCGTGCGCGATGGCGTACCGCTTGACGCGCAGCGGGTATTCGCGCTCGATGACTTCGCACGGGGTGTTCCTGGTGTTCGTCATGTGCGTGTGCACGGCGTCCGCGCCGTCCATGCTCGGCAACGCACCTTGACCGCCACCGTAGGTTTCCACGTACGAGAAGTAACGCTGCGTTTCGGGATCGTGGCCGCCGATCGTCACGATGCTCATGCTGCCGCTGGATGCCGCCGGGACGCGGTCGGGAACGAACTGTTCGAACGCGCCGAAGAGGACGTCGACGATGCGCTGTGCGGTCTGCGTGTTGCCGTTGGACACCGGCGCCGGGAACTGCGCTGCGACCACACTGCCCGGGCGAGTGCGCACCGAGACCGGGCGCATGAGCCCTTCGTTGGAAGGCAGCGTCGGATCGGCCAGCGCTTTGACCGCGTACGCCGCACAAGCCTCCGCGATCGCGTAAGAGCAGTTCACCGCTCCCTCAACCTGGTCCGCGCACTCGGTCAGATCGACCACGAGTTCGTCGCCCCGCTTGCTCACCGTGGCAACGATGGGCACATCGTCCTCCCGGACCCCGGTGTGCTCCAGGTAGTCCGCGAACCGTGCGCACCCGTCGGGCATCGCGCGCAACGCCGCGCGGGTGCGGCGTTCGGCGTAGTCGATCAGCGCCTGGCCTGCCGCGCGGAACCGCGCCACGCCCCAGTCCCCGACGAGCTCCTGGATGCGCCGGGCCCCGAGGCTATTGGCCGCGACCTGGGCCATGAGATCGCCGCGGGTCTTGTCGGCGGTGCGGACGTTGGTCAGCAGCAGGTCGAGGACGTCCTGCTGGATCTCGCCGCGCTTGATCATGCGCAGCGGCGGAATCCGGATGCCTTCCTGGAAGATTTCGGTGGCGTGGGTGGCCATGGATCCCGGGGCGAGCCCGCCGACGTCGACGTGGTGGGCCATGTTGGCGATGACCGCGATGACCTCGCCGTCGACGTGGACCGGCGTGATCAGGCACGTGTCCGGCAGGTGCGATCCGCCCAGGTAGGGGTTGTTGGTGATGACGACGTCACCTGGGGCCAGGGAGTCGACGCCTATCTCGGCCAGGGTGTTGCGGATCAGGGTGGGCATCAGGCCCAGGTGCAGCGGGATGTGCTCGGCTTGGGCGATCAGCTCGCCGCCTGCGCGGTAGACGCCTGCGGAGCAGTCGCGCCGGTCTTTGATGTTGGGGGAGTAGGACGTGCGGATCAGCGCGGTGCCGACCTCCTCGGCGATGGATTCCAGGCGGTTGCGGGCGATCTCCAGATCGGCGGGGTCCAGGGCGATGTGCTGCGTCATCGGGCTTCCTCCGGGTGGATGTGCAGGAATCCGTGCTCGTCGTGCCGGCACGCCTGCCCGGGGGAGACAACCGTGGTGGAGTCGAGCTGTTGCAGGACGAGGGGTCCGGTGAGGCTGACGTGCGCCGGCAACTGCTCCCTGCGGTAGACGGGGGTGTCGTGCCACTGGCCGTCGAAGTACGCGCGGCGCTTGCCCACCGGGCCGGGAGCATCACCGCTGGGGAGTTTCGGCTCGACGCGTTGTTCTTGCCATCCCGCGGTGACCGTGACACGCGCGGTCACGATTTCCAATGCAGCGTCGGGGTCGCAGAACCCGTAGCGCTCCTCGTGGATCGTGTCGAATGTTCGGCGCAGTTCGGCGAAATCGTCCGTCCACGCGGCGCGGAGTTCGTAGCTCTGCCCGAGGTAGCGAGCGTCCACGGCACGTTCGACCACGGCGTCAGTGGCGCTGACACCCTCATCTTCGGCCAGGAAGTCCTGCGCCTGAGCGGCCAAGGTTTCCAACGCTTCGGACACGGACGGCATCGCGGAGGCGGTCGTCGCCGACACGTTGAGGGCGAAGTCGTGTCGCACGGGCGTGTCCAGCATGCCGACCGCCGACGCGATTCCCGGGTGCGGCGGAACGACCGCGGCACGCATGCCCAGCTCGCGGATGAGCTCCGCGGCGTGCAGCGGACCGGCTCCGCCGAAGGCCATCAGCGTGCACTGGCGCAGATCCACTCCGCGCTCGACGCTGACCTTGCGGATTCCGCGCCCCATGGTCGCGTTGATGACGCGCAAGACACCGGCCGCGGTCTCGGTGTCACCGAGCCCCACATCTCCTGCGAAGTCCGCTAGTCGCTGCCGTGCAGTTGCCACGTCCAGCGGTAGGCGCCCGTCGAGCAGGCTGTCGCCGAGGCGGCCGAGGAGTGCGTGGGCATCGGTGACTGTGATGTCGGTCCCGCCGTGGCCGTAGCACACGGGTCCGGGCCGAGCACCTGCGCTGTGCGGCCCGACCCGCAGCCCGTCCCCCGAGTCCCGCCATGCGATGGAACCGCCTCCGGCCCCGATGGTATGCACATCCACCATGGGCATGCGCAGCGGGTATCCCTCGATCTCACCTGCGGTCATCTCGTCCGGCACGCCGTTGCGGATCAGCGCGATGTCGGTGCTCGTGCCGCCGATGTCGAAGCTGACCACGGAGGGCAGTTCGAGCTGCCGGGCCCACCGCGCCGCGCCGACCACACCGCCGGCGAGTCCGGAAAGGACGGTGCGAACGCTCTGCTCCTGCGCCACGCGCGAACCGAGCAGACCACCGTTGGACTGCATCACCCAAAGCCGCGCCGGAACACCGACCTGCGACAGCTGCTTGTCGAGGCGGTCGACGTAGCCAGCGATCTTCGGCTGGACGTAGCCGTTGAGCACCGCTGTCGACGTGCGCTCGTACTCGCGCATTTCCGCTGTGATCGAGGTGGCGGCGAACACCGACGGCGCCACCTCGGCCGCGCGGAGCGCCTCGACGACCTGGTCTTCGTGTGCGGGGTTGGCATAGGCGTTGAGCAGCGAGACGACCACGACGTCGGGTTCGGCTGCGCGGATCCGGGCGATCAACTCGTCCAGGTGGCGCCGGTCCACCGGCGCGAGTTCCGAGCCATCCGCCGCGAGCCGTTCGCGCACTTCCCAGGTCAGCTCGGCGGGGGCCAGGGGACGCGGGCGGCGCGCGGTCTGGTCGTACAGGCAAGGGCGGGTCTGGTAGCCGATCGCCAGCAGGTCCCGGAACCCGTCAGTGGTCACCAGGCCGACGCGTGCACCGGTACCGGTGATCACGGTGTTGGTGGCCACCGTTGTGCCGTGCACGAAACGTGCGACTTCACCTGGTTGACCGGCCACTTCGGACAGTGCTTCGGTGAGGCCGGCGATCACCGCTTCGTCCGGAGCGTGCGGAGTGGACGGGACTTTCCACACGAAGACAGAGCCGTCCGGTCGGTTCACCGCGATGTCGGTGAACGTGCCACCGGTGTCGATGGCCACTCGGTAACCGCGCTCATCCTCCAGCATGGGAAGGGGCATCAGAACTCCTCGATCAATTAGTTCTGCCGACCGACCGTGTCGGCCAGGATGTTTCGGTTGCGGGTCTCGGGCAGCAGAGCCAAGGCGACGAACCCGAGCACGGCTGCGATGGCGCCGACCCAGAACACCGCGGTTCCCAACCCGATCGCGGCGCCCAGCGCGCCCACGGACAGCGGCCCGAGTGCTGCGAGACCGCGCCCGACGTTGTAGGCGAAGGCCTGCCCGGAGGCCCGGGACGTGGTCGGGAATAGCTCCGCGAGGTAGGCGCCCATACCGCCGGCCTGGCCGGAGGCGAAGAAGCCGAGCACGAAGCTGATGGCGTACCCGATCTCGGGATGGGCGATGGGGGAGAACACGAACAAACCGATGCTCGCCACCGAGCCGAGGAAGAACAGCGCGAAGGTGGGGCGGCGTCCGATCGCGTCGTGGACGAACCCGGAAGCCAGGTACCCGGCGAACGAGCCGATGATCACGACCCAGGTGTAGCTCGCGGTACCGATTACCGAAAGCCCGCGCTCGGACTTCAGGAACAGCGGCAGGAAGACGAACACCGAGTAGTAGATGCCCTGGATGCAGATGCCCAGCAAGGTCGCGAGCAGCGTGGTCCGGAGCTGACCGCGGGTGAACAGCGCCGCGAACCGGTTGTGCCGCACGGGCGTGATAGCGGCGAGATCGATGCGGTCGCGCGTGGTCCGGCGGATGACGAACGCCACCGCCGCAGGCAGCACGCCGATCGTGAAGAGCACCCGCCAGGCGAACTCGGGCGGCAGGAACGAGAACACGAGCAGGTACGTCGCGGTGGAGACGGCCCATCCGATGGCGTAGCAGCTCTGCACGAACGCCAGGACGCGGCCACGGCGGGCGGCCTGGGTGTACTCGGCGACCAGGGCCGCGCCGACTGCCCACTCGCCGCCGAATGCCACGCCCTCCAGCACCCGCCAAGTCAGGAACTGCGGAAAGTCCTGCGCAGTCGCGGTCAACGCGGTGAACACGCTGTAGCCGATGATCACCCAGGTCAGGACTCGCACGCGGCCTAAGCGGTCGGCGAGCACCCCGCACATCACGCCACCGACCGCGGACGCCACAATGCTCAGCGCCGTGACCCAACCCGCCAGTGCGGTCGAGATGCCCAGCACCGGCAGGAGCACGGTCAGCGCGAAGGAGTACATGGTCCAGGTCAAGCCGTCCAGACCCCATCCGATGCCGGCAGCGGCTACGGCACGCCGCGCATCGGAATCCGATCTGGTCGTGGTGTCGGCCTGCGTTGTGGTCATGACGAGCTCCGATCCCTGGGGTTCCCAACCTCTTCCGAGCACCGGAGCGGCCACGAGGCCCGGCGATCGCTCCGGGGAAGTGCTGAACGGTCCGGTGTGGACGAATCTGGGGCGCCGCCGCTGTAGTCTCCGGCCACGTCATCCGGCAGTCCCGGATTCATGCCGGGCGCGGGAGAATTCTTTTCCGCCGCAGGGGAAAGCTCGGCATCGGCTGCGACCCTGCGCACCGTGAGCCACAGCATGGTGTCGCCGACGACCTCGCTCAGGCGCCTCGTCGTGTTGCAAGCGACAACGGACAGCTTCGACCCGCGCCGACGATGCAGGAATACGTGGTTCAGGGCGCCATTGGCCACGTACGAGAACGAGTCGATGCCAACACCGGCGAGCGCGGAACGGACGCAGTCACTGTCGAGTCGGACACCGCGCGGCACGGTGTAGAGGTCTTCCATCGCTGACCACCCTTTCGCGTCAGCTCGATCGTCGGGCGGCCTGGAACGTGCGCACCCGCTGGAGATCGCGGACTTCGCCAGCCGACCGGAGTCATGAGCGGGCCGCTGGCGACGGGCTCGATGGCCACTTCGGGTTCGTACCACCCGACCGCTCATTTGGAATTCGAACCGTATACGAAAACTACCTCGGGGTGTCCCCGAACACAAGACCCCGCGTCACCTGGGGCGACGCGGGGTCTTTGGCTGAGGCCAGGCGGCGGATGGTTCAGGAGCCGCGCGGCACCAACGGGGCGGCAGGCAGCTCGCCCGCCAGTTCGATGCCGTCCACCGTCCGGGTCTGGAGGAACTCCACGACCCTGTCCCGGAACAGGTGGACGTGCCTGGCGGCGATCCGCTCGGCCGCGTCCGCGTCGTGATCGCGCACCGCCGCGAGCATTTCCTCGTGGTCCTTGCAGGTGCGCTTGAAGTGCGAGACGAGGTCCGCGGCGAGTCCGGCGTCCCCGCCGAAGCTCAGGTACGCGAGGCGCTGGCCTTGATCGTGGATGGGCCACGCCAAGCTGCGGAGGTGCTCGTTGCGCGCATGCAGCGCTTCCAGCCGGTGCAGGTGCGCGTTCGCCGCCGAGATCGTCGCTGGCGAGCCGGCCTTGATCGCCTCGTTGACCTCGGTGTTCGCCCTCGCCAGTTCCTCGATGTTCGCCTCGGTGGCTCGAGCCGCCAGCAGCCGCGCGGTCGCCCGCGCCACGACGATGTGGGCTTCGAAGAGCTCGGCGATGTCCACCAGGTCGAGGGGACGCACCGTGAAGCCGCCCTTGGGGCCGACGTTGACCAGGCCTTCCGAGCTCAGGCGGAACAGCGCCTCGCGCACCGGGGTCCGGCTCAGGCCGAGTTCTTCGGCCAAGCTGATGTCGTCCAGGCGCTCGCCGGGGCGGGCCTGCAGCGTGACGATCTTGCGCTTGAGCTCCTTGTGCGCCTGGTCCATGACGGAACGATCGCGCTTGGGCACGGGTTCACCTTCCCGTCGGCGGGCAGCGAGTCCGCAGCCCGCCGCGACTAACTCCAGTCTCGAATACTAGTGGAATTCCAACGTGCCCCACGGCCGCTGGGGGTGCGGCCAGGGGACGATCTATAAAGATCCGCTATGGCTTGACACCCTTTTCATATCGGTGAGGTATTGCAGGGGTTCGCCGGGGAAGTTGAGAATCCCCGTCCATGGATGCAGACGTCATTGTGGTGGGGCTCGGCAGCGTGGGGGCGATGACCAGTTGGTGCCTCGCCGAGATCCACGGTGCGCGGGTCGTGGGCGTGGAGCGGCACGCGCTCGGGCACGACGCCGGGGGCTACGCGGGCGAGTCGCGGCTGTTCCGCACCGGGTACCACGAGAGCCCCGAGTACGTCCCGATGCTGCTCCAGGCCCGCGATCTCTGGCAGGAACTGGAGCAGGGCGGCCAGCGGACCCTGTTCCACCCCTCGGGGGTGCTGTCGATCGGCGCTCCGACGATCGCGCCCATGCGCAACGTGCTCGCCTCGGTGCAGCAGCACGGCATCCCGCACGAGGTGCTCGACGCAGCGGAGCTGCAGAACCGGTTCCCCCAGCACGGCTCGATCACCGATGAGATCGGCGTTCTCGACCGGCTCGGTGGTGTGCTGCGGCCGGAGTCCGCGGTGCAGGAAGCGCTGCGCCGGGCGCGGAGGGCGGGGGCGGAGCTGATCGACGACGCCCCGGTCACCGGGATCGAGGCAGTTCCCGGTGGCGTGCGGGTCTCGACCGCGAGGGGTGTTCGCACCGCCAAGCACGTCGTCGTCACCGCTGGGGCCTGGGCGGCGCGGCTGTTGCCGGAACTGCGGGAGTTCCTCGACATCCGCCCCCTGGTGCTGACCTGGTTCGCCCCGGAGAACCCGAAGCATTACGCACCGGAGGTCTTCCCCGGCTTCATCCGCGACCTCGGCGACGTCCACCTGTTCGGCATCCCGAGCGTGGACGGCGCCCTGGTGAAGGCGGGCTGGGCCGACGCCTGGGGCTCGATCGACGATCCCGCCGAGCTGACCCGCTTCCTGGAACCGAGCGCCCTTTCCGGGGTCGGCCGCGAGGTCCACACCCTGGTGCCGGACCTGTCGGCGCACCCGAGCCGGCACTCCGTCCACATGGACGCCTACACCCCGGACCGGCGAGCCGTGATCGGTGCGGTCCGGCCCGGCGTGGCGGTCGTCGCCGGGCTGTCCGGCCACGGCTTCAAGCTCGCGCCCGCGTTCGGCGACATCGCGGCCCGCTTGGCCCTCGGACTGCCGCAGCAGCACGACCTCTCGCTGTTCGCGCCGGACCGGTTCGGGGGCTGATGTGGAACTCCGGCTGCTGCGCCACTTCGTGGCCGTGTACGAGGAAGGCAGCTTCACCGCTGCGGCGCGACGCCTGCATACCGTGCAACCTCCGGTGAGCCAGGCGATCGCCAACCTCGAGCACGAACTCGGGGTGCGGTTGTTCGAGCGGACCAGCCGCTCCGTGTGGCCCACCTCCGCCGCGGATGTCCTCTACCCGGAGGCGATCTTCCTGCTCCGCAGGGCCGCGGAGACCAAGACGCTGGTGCGCGGGGACGCGGGCCGCACCCCGGTCCGGATCGCCGCGGTGACCTCCGCGTTTCCCGCCCTGCTCCCGGCGCTGCTGCCGGAACTGGCGGAGTGGGATCCCGTGGTGGTCGACCTCGGCAGCTCCGAGCAGCGGCACGCCCTCGCAGCCGGGCGCATCGACCTGGCCATCCTCCGGGAGTGGGCGGACGACGCCCCGGACCACATCGTGCTAGCCGACGAACGGCTGCTGCTGGCCGTTCCGCTCGATCACCCCCTGGCGGGTGCCGGCACCGCATCCCTGCGCTCCGTCGCCACGGAGCGGATCGTGCTGTTCGCCCGGGACCGCGCCCCGGTCGCCTTCGACGCGATCGCCGCGGCCTGCGCCGAAGCCGGGTTCTCCGCCGAACCGGTGGCCCACGTGCAGAGCGAGCAGGCGATGCTGGGTCTGGTCTCGGCCAGGCACGGCGTGGCGATCGTCTCCGAGATCCTCGGGCTCACGTCCTGGCCTGGCGTGCGCTTCCTGCCCCTTCCCGACACGACCACGCGCTCGCCGCTGCGTGCGCGGGTCGCCAGCGGGGATCCGCTCGGGTTGCTGCCGGTCGTCGCGCGGGCCTTCCGGTCTGCCCAGCAGGCACTCGGTTTCGGTGGCGGGGACGACCCCGCTCGCGGCAGCGCGAATCATCCCACCGCCCCCGATGCCGAATAGGCCTCGGGAAGGCATCGCCACCAACACCGTAGGAGTCCCGTGAATTACTCAGCTTGGTCGCTGCTCGTTGACGCCGGCCTGATCGGCCTTCTCCTCGTGGTCGGAGCCGCGCTGCGGGCGACCATCCGACCGCTTCAGACCTTGATGGTCCCGGCCAGCGTGATCGCTGGTGTGCTCGGACTCGTGCTCGGGCCCGGGGGATTGGGTCTGCTGCCCTTCTCCAAGCAACTCGGCGCGTACTCGTCGGTGCTCATCGTGGTCGTGTTCGCCTGCCTGTCCTTGACCGACGACGTCGACCTCCGGCGGCTCGGTCGCTCGGTGGCCGGGTTCGCGAGTTACGGCGTTGCGTTCTACGCGGCCCAGATCGTCGTCGGCGTCGTGCTCGGTCTGCTGGTGCTCGGCCCGCTGTTCGGCACTCCCGACGGGTTCGGGCTGCTGCTGTTCGCCGGATGGGCCGGCGGGTTCGGCTCGGCCGCGGCGATGGGCACGGTCTTCGGGGAGGGCGGCTGGACCGAAGCGCAGTCGCTGGCCTTCACGTCCGCGACCGTCGGATTGCTCGTCGGTATCGTCGGCGGCATCATCCAGGCCAAGATCGGAGCGAAACGCGGGTACGCCAAGGAATTCAAGGGACTCGGCGGGCTGCCCGAGCACCTCCGCACCGGGGTCCTCCGCTCGGACGAGGAGCGACCGGCGATCGGCACGCACACATTCTCGGGCGGTTCCATCGAGTCGCTGAGCTTCCAGGCCTCGATCGTCCTGGTGATCTCCGCAGCGGCGTACGGGGTGAACACGCTCCTCGGCGAGGTCTTCCCATCGGTGTCGTTCCCGCTGTTCTCGATCGCGTTCGTGGTCGGGCTGGTCCTGCGCGGGCTGCTGTCGGCCACCAAGACGCGTCGGTTCGTCGACCCCGAGTCGCTCAAGTCGATCTCGGGCAGCGCCACCGACGTGCTCGTGGTCTGCGGCATCGCCTCGATCGTGCCGAGCTTTGTCGCCGGCTACTGGGTACCGCTGCTCGTCCTGTTCGTCGTCGGACTGGCGCTGTGCCTGCTGCTCGGCCTCGGTGTCGCGCCGCGAATGCTCGGCGACGCTTGGTTCGAGAAGCAGATCTTCACCTGGGGCTGGGCGACCGGTTCGGTCTCGACCGGGATCGCGTTGCTGCGCATCATCGACCCGCGGCTGCGTTCCCGGACCCTGGAGGACTTCGCCATCGCCTACCTGCCGCTGCTCCCGGTCGAGGTGACGGCGGTGACGTTCACCCCGGTGCTCGCGCTCGCGGGAGCTGGCTGGGCCATCGCCGGAATCTGGGGCGGTATCGCGGTACTCGCCCTGGCCCTGCCCATCCTCTTCATCCGACGAGCACCGGCCACCACCGGGAGTCGCACGTCAGAACCGACCAGGTGACGTTCGCCGGGATGCCGTGCGCGGCATCCCGGCCCGCACCTCGGATACGGCGAATGTGTTGCCGGCCAAGGGCTTTGATCCGAGTCGGCTCAGCTGTGCACCCCTGGCCCGGTTATTCAGCCCGAAGCTTGCCGGCTCCGCTCCGGGCTTTCGGGTGCGCGGCCGCTTAGCGCCTCGTGGGCGGCGATGCGCAGGTATTGCTGGAAGGCGGCCCCAGCAGCATGTGCAGGGGAACCCCCGGGAGGGGCTGCGACCATCATCGTCGTGGTGGGTCGCGACGAGATGGGAACCACCTGCACCGCGTCCGGTTTGAATCGGGATACCGACTCCGGGAGAACGGTGAACCCCAGGCCTCCGGCCACGAAGCCCAGTGCGGTCTCCTGGTGGACGACCCGATGCGTCACCTTCGGGAACGGCACCGGACTGCTGAAGATCAACTGGAGCTGAGCGACGAACCCGGGCATCTCGCGCGGGGGGAAGCTGATCATGGGTTCGCCGGCGAGCTCCTCCGGGGTCACCTCGGCGTGCGACGCCAACCGGTGGTCCGAAGGCAGGCAGGCGACCAGCTGTTCGGTGTAGAGGTCGTGGAGGGGCAGGCCGATGCTCGCGTCCCCGCCTCGGACGACCCCGAGGTCCAGGGTCCCGTCGTGCAGCTGGTCGAACTGCTCGCCGCTGGTCAGGGGGTTGAGCACGAGCTCGACGCCGGGGAGCTCCTGGCGGAAGCGCCGCACGGCCAAGGGCATGACGCTGTAGCTGGCAGAGCTGACGAAGCCCACGGTCAGCCTCCCGGCGCGTCCCGCGCGCACTTCGTGCAGGTCGGTGACGGCGTCGTCCAAGGCGTCGAGGAGTCCGTCGAGCCGTCTGCGCAGCTCTTCGCCTGCTGGCGTGAGTCGCACCCGCCTCGTCGTGCGGTGGAACAGCTCGACACCGAGTTCGGCTTCCAGCTGGCGGATCTGGTGGCTCAGCGGGGGCTGGGAGATGTGCAGGCGTTCAGCAGCGCGGCCGAAGTGCAGCTCGTCGGCGACGACCATGAAGTACCGGAGGCGGCGTACATCCACCAGCCGATTGTAAAAGGTTCGGGTATCAGTTCGCGACGAACAGGTATTGGACAGATCTGAATATCGCGAGGTCTGATGGTCCTCATCCACCTCGATCCCACGGTCTTTCGGAGCCGCGTCGTGCCTCTAATCCAGTCGCAGTACGCCGTCATCGGTGCGGGTCTGGCAGGTTCTGCCGCCGCGTGGCAGCTGGCCTCCCGGGGGCACGAGGTCACCTTGCTCGAGCAGGCGACTCCAGCCCACTTCGGCGGAAGCTCCCACGGATCGGCGCGCATCCTCCGCTACGCCTACGCCGAGCACCTCTACTCCCGGTTGGTGTTGGCGGCGAAGCCGCTGTGGAACGAGGTCGAACGAAGCGCGGGCGGGGAGCTCATCACGCCGACCGGTGCCCTCGACTTCGGTGCGCAACGCCATCCCGAACACCTCGCGCAGGTCCTCGGCGACCTCGGCATCGACCACGAGTTGTTGAGCGTCCAGCGGGCTACCGAGCGGTGGCCGGAGTTCCGCTTCGACACCCCGGTCCTGTGGCACCCGGGGGCCGGCGTGATCAACGCCCAGGCCGCCGTGGATGCGATGGTCGACCTCGCCGTGGCGCACGGAGCACGCCTGGAGATGGGCTGGCACGTGGCGTCGGCTGCTCAGGCTGGGGCCGGCTACCGGCTGGTTTCTACCGGCGGTGACGTCGTTGACGCAGAACGAGTTGTGGTTTGCGCCGGCGGCTGGTTGCCCGATCTGCTGTCCGAACTGTCGCTCCCGCAAGGGTTCCTGACCGGGATGCCGCCGTTGGCGGTCCGTCAGGAACAGGCATACCACTTCCCGTACCGGAATCGAGCTGGCGTGGGCAGTTCGCCTGCCGCGCCATGGCCGACCTTCATCTACAAGAGCGACCGAATCCAGGTGTACGGCTTGCCGGGCGGCGAGGACGCAGGTTTCCGCGGCCAGAAGGTCGCGGAGTTCAACGGGGGCAAGCGGCTGGCGTCAGCTTCGCAGCAGGACCAGGTCGTCGATCACGCCAACCGCCGACGAGTCACCTCCTACGTGCAGGAGAACATCCCCGGCCTGGAAGCGAAGCCGTACGCCGAGACCACGTGCCTCTTCACGAACACCCCCGACGAGAACTTCGTCCTCGACCGCGCCGACGGGGTCACCGTGGTGTCCTCCTGCTCTGGGCACGGGGCGAAGTTCGCGCCTCTGATCGGTGTCCTGGCCGCCGACCTGGCGAGTGCCGCAGACGCTTCGGACGTCCACATCGTGCCGCCGGGGTTTCGCGTTGCGGTCAAGTCCGGCTGAGCCGCGCCGTCTGTCCCGTGCCACGAACGAACCCGGATCCCACGACGAAGGAACGCACCATGCTTGACCGGCCCAGCACAGTCACGTCGTTGCTCCGCGACATCCATGATGTCGGTACCGACCCAGTTCGAGGCGGGTATTCGCGTCCCGTCTTCTCTAACGCCGAGCTCGACCTCCGGACGTGGTTCACGGCGGAGGCTGCCGCCCGTAGGCTAGATGTCGAGACCGACCGCAACGGCATCATGTGGGCTTGGCTCGACGTCCCGTCAGGGGAGCGAACCGACGCGGTGGTCACGGGAAGCCATCTCGACTCGGTGCCGGGCGGCGGAGCTTTTGACGGCCCCCTGGGCGTCGCGTCTGCGCTCGCTGCGGTGGACCTGCTTCGGGGGCGAGGACATCAGCCACAACGCCCCTTGGCTATCGCGGTCTTCCCGGAAGAGGAGGGATCCCGGTTCGGATTGGCCTGTCTCGGCTCGGGAATCATGACCGGGGTCGTGGACGTGGCGCGGGCGCTAAACCTCACGGACCAGGAGGGCAACACCCTGGCCGACGTCGTCGGCCAGGGCGGCCTGAACCCGAACCGGCTGGGACCGGACCGGGAGGCGATCGGCCGGATCGGGGCATTCGTCGAGTTGCACGTCGAACAGGGGCGAGGCCTCGTCGACCTCGCCCAGCCCGTGGCGATCGGCTCGTCGATCATCGGGCATGGCCGGTGGCGGTTCACCTTGACAGGGCAGGCGAACCACGCGGGGACGACGCTCATGTCCGACCGGCGCGACCCCATGACCGTGGCGGCGCGCATCGTCCTAGCCGCCCAGGACGCAGCACGTTCCACACCGTCTGCCCGCGCAACGGTTGGACGGATCGCGCCGGTCCCGGGTGGCACCAACGTCATCGCCTCCGCTGTTGACGTTTGGCTCGACGTGCGGCACCCGGACGACGAGGTAGTACGCGCGCTCGTGCGGACCATCTCGGACGAAGCGCACGGATCCGCCGCCCAAGAGGGCTGTTGTGTCGCGATCCGCGAAGAGTCGTTCAGCCCCACGGCCCATTTCGACCAAGGCCTTCAGCGCCGCATCGCACGAGTGCTCCCGGCTGCCCCGATCCTGGACACCGGTGCTGGCCACGACGCTGGAGTGCTGGCCCCGTTCGTGCCGACAGCGATGCTCTTCGTCCGAAACCCCGCTGGCATTTCGCACTCCCCGGAGGAACACGTCGAGCCGGTCGACAGCGAGGTGGGCGCCGAAGCGCTCGCGGATGTGCTGGCAGACCTGACAGGTCGACCAAACGCCGCCGCGGGCTCGACCACCAGCGCGCACGTACCTGGGTGCCGGTGATAACCCGCACACCCACGGCGCGGACGCCGCAGGGCAAGAGATCGCCGGCGTGGCAGACCAACGTGGACACGGGTGCGCGAGCGGGTTCACCGCTGCGCCAGGCCGCGGCGTACTTCCCCGGCACCACGAGTGGATCGGGGGAGAGAGCGGTGGAAAGACTTCCGAGCTGGGGTTCCTCCGGAGATCGACTGGAACCAGCCGAGCGTGGCGCGGATCTACGACTACGCCGTCGGTGGCGTGCACAGCGGCGACATCGCCCGCTTCGCCAAGATGCACCTGGACGCCGGCATCGCCGCGGACGGCACCCGATCCTGTCCGCGGATTCAGTCGCCGCGATGCAGCATCGCGAGGTGGACAGCCCGGACAAGTGGACCATGTCCGACGCCTGGGGCCTGGGCTGGACTCTGCACGATTGGAACGGGGTCTCCGCCTTTGGCCACGACGGCAACGCGGTTGCGCAACAGTCCTACCTGCGCGTCATCCCGCAGGCGGCCGTGGCGGTCGTCTTGCTCGCCAACGGCGGCGACTTCGCCAGGCTCTACGCCGACCTGTTCCGGCAGCTACCAACGCGCGGGAAACATCACGACCATCAGCCCGGACAACGCCGGCCGCGCACGGATCTGCTACGAGTTCGTCGATCGCTTCGAACGCCTGGCCCCGCTGCTGGAGACGGACCTGCTGCCGGTCTCACCGACGGCGTCGCTGCACCTTTCTACTTCGGCGGCGAGGCCTACTGCCCGGTGATATCCTCCACGCTGGCCAATGGCACCCCATACGTGTAAATCAGCATGCGCGCCACACCTGATCCGGGCTCGAAAGCCAGGCTGCGGTTGTTTCGGCGCCACCTGGTCACGGGAATGGCTCTGGTGCTGCAGGACCTCGGAGGAGGCATGTCGTCGCAGGTGCGAGGTAGCAACCGCGCGATCACGGTGGGAGTGGTCGCCGATCCCGGCGTGCCCACGGAGATCGCGCATCGGATTGCCGACGGGCTTCCTGGCGAGTTCTCCGTGCGCGTCGATCGCGATCTTGACTGGTGCGTGGAAGTGCGATCGGAGGCTCTGCCGCTGAGCGCGGACGGCAGGATCGAAATCGCGGCGAAGGCGAAGGAGAAGAAGTCCGCGGAGGGCTGGGACCTCGTGGTGTGCTTGACCGATCTACCCCGGCGCGACGCGACCCGGCCCGTGGTGGCCGATGTCGACACCGAGCACGGTGTCGGCCTGGCGTCACTGCCGGCGATCGGTTGGATTCGGTTGCGGCCTTACGTCCGCGACATCGTCGTGCATCTGGTGGGGTTGCTCGCCCGCGAGGCGCTGGGGCTCACGGATTTGCAGCCGGCCAGCGGACACCACTACGCACGGAGGTGGGGTTGGCCGGGTTCGCAGATCCGCCAGGTCCCGGCTGGGGATGACCACGCCGACGTGACTTTGGTGCTGCCGGGGATGCGCGGACGCCTGCGCCTGCTCTTCGGGATGGTGCGCGACAACCGGCCGTGGCGGTTGGTCCCGGAGCTTTCGCGGGCGATCGCGGCCGCGACCGCAACGGCGGCTTTCGGCATCTTCTTCCCGACCATCTGGTCGTTGGCGGACAACCTCAGCACCGCGCGCCTGGTCTTGATCAACCTGTTCGCGGTCGTCGCCATGGTCGCGTGGATCACCATCCACAATGGACTGTGGGAGAGGTCCCGCGACAGCGAGGATCGCAACAAATCCGTGCTGTACAACGTGGCCACTCTGATCACCCTAACCATCGGGGTCGCCTGCATGTACGCCTTGCTGTTCGTGCTCACGCTGATCGGTTCCTCCGCCGTGATCAGCGTGGATTACCTGGGACAGCAGTTGGGGCATCCGGCGAGGTTCATCGACTACGTCAGCCTGTCCTGGCTGGCGAGTTCCATGGGCACTGTGGCGGGTGCCTTGGGGTCCAGCCTGGAGACCGAAGCGGCCGTTCGCCGGGCGACCTACAGCCGACGAGAACGCGAACGCAGAGCCCGACGCCGTCGGGAGTCGCGGGAGTCGGGCTAGCGGTCGCGGTTGTGCGCACGCTGCTCGAGCCAGCCCGACGACCATCGTTTGCACGTTGATCGCACCGGGTATGGCAGAGGTGGACTAGGACCGATAAAGCGCAAGGGATTTCCAATGCAACTGGATACTGGCTCGTATGTCCTTTTCCTCCTCCTCGGCGTGGCGGCCATCGGCGTCGACGGTTGGTTCATCCGTCGCAGCGGTGCAAACTACCTCGCCGAGGTCTACCCGGACCCCGGGGTAGCGGACTCGGTGAACCGACTGATCTCCGTGTTGTTCATCGTCTTCATGCTTGGCGTGGTCGCGCTCGTGGCATTGGTGGACCTGCCGACCGGCGGCGCCACGTACGACGTGACCTTGCGGTTGGGTGTGACGCTCTTGGTGATGGCGCTCGCGCATGGTTCCACGGTCTGGTTGTTCGCCCGGATGCGCACCCAGCAGCACAGCAAGCGCCTCGAAGACGAGACCGCTCAACAACGTTGAGCCGTCTGACGCAGCCTTGGCGGCGATAGCGGTGCACGAGGTGCGGGCTGGCTCTGACGAACACGGTATGGCCCTATCAGGTGTCAGATGTCGTGTGTTCTGCCGGGGGAAGGCACAGTTCGTGACTGCTCGTGTGGTCCTCGCTGCGAACACCCACCAGATTGACCAGTACTCGCGATCGGAAGGGTGCGGGTGATGAAGAACTTGCTCGTCCGACGTGGCAGGATCGGCCCGTTGAGCTGGCATCGCGGACGACGCGGTGCGATGACGTGGTCCCTTCGGCTGGGCCCTTGGTCGTGGACCAGCCACAGCGCGTCCAGCCGGAGATCTCGACGTTCCCGCTGCAGGGTCGGACGCTAAGGGTGAATGCACCGATGATCTTGGATAACGGTTCGGCCGCAAGTGGACGAGATGCGCTCTTGAGCTGGGACGATTGATCTGCTGAAGGTCCAATGGTCCGAGTCGAGAGGGCATCTCTGGAGTAGGATCTTCTCGTAGCCCCATGCGGGTGGATGCGGTGTTCCATGATCCGAATCTGATCGGCGATGCCGGGCTGGTGCCGGTGGTGCGGCTGGCGGAACGGGCGCGGCTGGGCGAGCTGGTCGCCGAAGCGGTACGCATCACCGGCGCGGGCAACTGGGTGGGCCAACCCTGCGGCGAAAGTGCTGACTTTGGTCGCAGCGATGTGCGCTCGGGCGGACAGCATCGACGACGTTGAGCGGCTGCGGCATTCAGCGTGCCGATCGTGTTCGATGGAATCCGTGCTCCGTCCACTGTAGGCACCTTTCTGCGGTCGTTCACTCATGGCCATGGCTTGCAACTTCACCATGTGCACCGGCAGTTCCTTAATTAGGTGCACAGATCGGCCGGTGCAAAGGAATCCGCCCCCTGCACCCGTTGCTGGCCACCATCTCCACCGCCTGGCCGCAATCGGCTACCAGCCGACGTTGGTCACGGTCGATGGCGCGGGCGGTCCGCCGGATCACGCACCGTTCGACCGGATCATCGCGACCTGCTCGATTCCTGCCGTGCCCTGGGAGTGGGTCGAGCAGAGCCGCATTTGGTGTCGGCTACAGCACCTACTCACCGCCGCCGCGATGAACCTCACCCGCCCCAACGCCTGGCGCACCGACACCCCTCGCCCCCACCCGAACATCCCACTTCGCGGCACTCAACAGCGGCGGGACGGATTCGCCAGCCAAGGGCTCGGTCACCAGCGCGCAGGTGCCCTGGGTGCCGGTGAAACCCGCACACCCACGGAGCGGACGGCGCTGGCAAGGTGCCGCAAGTTCGAATCCTCAGCCGGCAACGTCAAGACCGGCCGGGCAACGGCACCCCGTGCGGGAACGTCAGCATGCGCGCCCACCCACAGCCGGCGAGGACGCGAACGTCGCGCCCGACGCCGTCGGGAGTCGCGTGAGTCGAGCTAGCGGTCGCGGCGCACGCCGCTTGAGGCGCTGGTCTCCTGTTCTAGATCTCGCAGCGATGCCCCGCCTCGGCTGAAAAGGAGTTCTGCTCCCAGACCGGTTGCCGGCCAACTCGTACGCCTGGCCTGGTACTCGGGTTGCGCTGCGGAACTCATGCCACCGCGGAGTGGGCTAGCTGTTGCTCCCCAGGGCTTTCACGACCGCTGAAGTTCGATCGCCCACGCCCAGCTTGGTGAAGATGTTGCGAAGGTGGTTTTTGACCGTGCGCTCCGATATGCCCAGCGATCGTGCGATCTCCCGGTTGGAGCGGCCACGGACGAGCTGGTCGAGCACCTCCCGTTCCCGCTTGGTCAGCGGGGACAGCACGTGACCGTTCGCAGCGACTTTGGGAAAAGCTTCGTTCTCGTCTGGTCGGGTCAGCTCGATCCGGAGCGCAGCAAGCTGACCGACCTGGTGCAGGACCTGGCGCATCGCGCGTGAATGCTCGACGGCCTCGTGCAGCAGAGCGGTTATCGCCCGGTCTAGCGCCCGGTCGTGGGAACGGGCCATCAAACGCCTCCACTCGGGCGGTTCGGCCGGGTTCGCCCGGTACCCGGTTCATCGATCAGCACTTCCTATTTCGCCACGCGACCAGCGGAGATAACTGAAACGGCGATCAAATCGCTCGAATGCCGCAGGAGATACCCCGGACGGCCCAGCACGGTCGGGGGGCCCGGCACTAGTACGAAAGCGCTGGGCCGAATTGTTCATGGCGCATTGCTCCTGATCGCTCGTAGCGTTGCGGATGTTGTCGCACACCACCCAGCAACAGGAGTGTTCAACCATGTCTGCTCTGACGAACGCGTCCGAGGAACCGTTATGCTCCTCGACGCACCTTCGGCGCGGGATCCCGGATTTCGGAATGGACGCGGATGCAGCGCTGGATGTCGTGGCGGGCAGGTTGCGCGGCGACTGCCGGCCGGAGCGGAACCTCGCGACCTTCCTCACCACATCGATCGAACCGGAGGCCGAACGGATCTACCGCGCCTACCTGAACTACAACCTGGTCGACCGCGATCAGTACCCGGCAATGGACGAACTGCTGCGCGAATGCGTGCGAATCATCGGCGTGCTGTGGCACGGGGATTCGCGACGAGTGGTCGGCAGCGCCACCACGGGATCCAGCGAGGCCGGCCTGCTGGCCGGGGTCTCCTTGCTGCGGAGCTGGCAGGAACGCACCCGGGGGGAGCTGTCCCGCCCGAACCTCGTCATGGGTGCCGGCGCTCACGCCTGCTGGATGAAGTTCTGCCGTCATTGGGGAGTTGAGGCCCGCATCGCCCCGGCCAGGACCGGTCGGATGGCCCTCGACGGCACTGCCGCCGCGGACCTGTGCGACGAAGGCACCATCGGCGTGATCGGCATCCTGGGGTCCACTTTGGATGGTCGTTACGAGCCGATCGCCGAGATCGCCTCCGAGCTGGACAAGCTCGACCAACAGCGCGGGATCGACGTGCCCGTGCACGTCGACGCCGCATCCGGCGGGTTCATCGCACCGTTCCTGGACACCGAGCTCTGCTGGGACTTCCGCATCCCGCGGGTGGTTTCGATCAACACCTCTGGCCACAAGTCAGGCATGGTCCTGCCGGGTTTGGGTTGGCTGCTGTGGCGCGACCGGGGCCGACGCCGCCCCGAACTGGGAATTCGGATCAACTACCTCGGCGGCGACGACACCCACTACGAGCTGAGCTTCTCCAGGTCGGCAGCGCCCGTGGTCCTTCAGTACTACAACTTCGTTCGCTTCGGATCCGCGGGTTTCCACGCCGTGCACGCGCGTTCGAGGTCGCTGGCGCGGCAGTTGGCCGCCCGCCTGCACGGCATCGGGCGGTTCCGGCTGCTTGGTGACGGCAGCGAGCTGCCGGTGGTGGCACTGACCGCGGAGCCGCCGATCAAGTTGCGGCGGTTGGCGATGCACCTGGCCGACCGCGGCTGGGCGGTGCCGGTCTACACGCTTCCACCGGAAGTGGGCGACGTCGAAGCGATGCGCGTCGTCGTCCGCAGCGATTTCACGCCAGAGGCGGTTGAGGATTTCATGGCCGCCGTTGAAGAGTTCGTCTCCACTGTGAATTGATTGGGAGAGGAGAACCATGCGTCCCGTCAGAATCATCAGCAGGTTGGTCAACCGCGAACCACCACTGCCCGGTACCGGAATCCGCGTTTCGCTGTTCCAGGGCGAGAACCCGGCGGGTTCACCGACCGCGAAGGCGGAGAACCTCGCCAGGATGGAGGAAGTCCTGGCCCTCGCGGCAGGCTACAAGAGCCAGCTCTGCGCGTTCCCCGAGTGCTTCAACACCGGCTACGCGCTCGGCCGCGAGCAGTGCGAACTGCTGGCGGAGTCGTATGACGGCCAGTCCGTCCAACTCGCGCGGAAGCTGTCCAAACTGCACGAAGTCGCAGTCGTCCTGCCTTACGTGGAACGGGCGGAAAGCGGTGCCTTGCACGATTCGGTGGCCATTGCCGCCGACGGTGAGCTCATCGCCAACTACCGCAAGACGCACCTCTACGGTGCCGCCGAACGCGTGAACTTCACCGCTGGCGAAGAGATTCCGCCGGTGGTCGAGGTGAACGGATTCCCGGTCGGCTTGCTCAACTGCTACGAGTGCGAGTTCCCGCCGCTCTACCAGAGCCTGGTCCGGCGCGGTGCGCGGTTGATCGTCGGTCCCACGGCTGCCGACCGGCACTTCACGCTCCAGGACGGGACTCCAACGCTAGTCCCCTATCCCGATGCTACCGAGCACATCATCCCCGCGATGGCGGCCGTGTGGCGGGTGTTCGTCGCCTACGCCAATCGGCGGGGCTGGGAGGTGTCGGAACGCGGACAGTGGGAGTACCGAGGCAATTCCGGCATCTGGGCGCCGAACGGTACCGCGGTGGTGAGCGCCGGCCCCGAGGAGCGAGCGGTGGACTCGTTGCTGGTGGCCGACTGCGTGCCGCACACCGTGCCGCCGTTCAGCCCGGAAGGAGATCACCTGGGCGATTCGCGCATCGAGCCCTCGGACCACCTGCTGCCGGCGGGCTGACTCAGGACCGCGCGTCCGCGACCTCGGCCATCGCAGCCAGACGCACCCCTTCGGAGGCGAACCGGTCGCGGATCGCCTCCGCGATCTCCACCGCATTCGGTCGGTCGCCGTGCAGGCAGATCGTGTCGGCGTCGACCGCGATGGGCGTGCCCGCGACGGAGGTCACTTCGCCGCGGAGCACCGCCACCGCCTGATCCGCGCAGCGCTGCGGGGACTTGGCCCGGGGCTCCGGCTCGATGATGATGTGTCCGGTTTCGTCGTAGTCCAGGTCGGCGAACGCCTCCCGCACCACCGGGAACCCCCGCTCGGCGAGACGTTCGGCGACCGGCCCGGCCAGGAGCACGACCCGCACGCCGGGGGCCGCAGCGGCGAAAGCCTCCACCACGGCTTCGGCGACGGCGTCGTCCTTGACCGCCAGGCCGTAGAGGGCCCCGTGCGGTTTGACGTGGGAGATCGCGGCACCGTGGCGGGCGGCGATCGCCTGCAGGGCGCCGAACTGGTAGAGGCAGGCCCGCGCGGCTTCCCCCGGGCTCATCGACAGAGCTCGCCTGCCGAAGCCGATGAGATCCGGAAAACCCGGGTGCGCGCCGATCGATGTCCGGCCGTCACGCGCCAGCTCGACGGAACGGCTCATCGTCGCCGGATCCCCGGCGTGCCAACCGCACGCGATGTTCACGGATGTAACGAGCGGGATGAGGCGGGCGTCATCACCGAGCCGCCACCGTCCGAAGCTCTCCCCGGCGTCAGCGTTGAGATCGACGAGAGTGCGCAACTGGTCACCTCCAGGTCGGCCGCTGATGGTAGGCCCCAGGAACGCAGCACGCAGAGCGGTCACAAAGCAGTCTCACCCGAAGGTGCCTCACCCACGCACGACCAAGCTGCGCGCAACGTTGCTCCGGCGCATCCTCAACTCGCATTCGTTGGCGAGGGGGTGGGCCGTGACCGCGATGGAGGTTCAGCTGCCGCCGGCGCGCTACGAGTTCGGTGGTGACGAGTTCGTCTTCGTTGAGCTCGACCGAGAGATGAGCCTGGAAGCCAACCTCAAGGCGATGGCTATCACCGGTGCGCTGCGCCGCGAGAATATCGACGGAGTCATCGACATCTGCCCGTCCAACGCCTCGTACCTGGTGCGGTTGAACCCGGATCGTCTGCACCCGGCCGAACTGGTCGAAGAACTGCGCAGATTGGAGCACACGGCCGGCGAGCTGCCGGATGGCTACGCGGTGCGCACCCGCATCGTCGACGTGCCGGTGCTCTTCGACGATCCGTGGACCCGCGAAACCCTGCTGAAGTTCCGCGATCGGCACCAGGATCCGGACGCCACGGACCTCGAATACGCCGCCCGCATCAACGGTTTCACCGATGTCCGGGCCTTGGTCGATGCGATCACCGCGGCACCGTTCCTGGTCACCATGCTCGGTTTCGTCCCCGGACTGCCGTTCTGCTACCAGATGGTGCCGCGCGACCGGCAGATCCAGGTGCCGAAGTACGTGCGTCCGCGGACCGACACGCCGGAACGGGCATTCGGCTACGGCGGGGCTTTCGCTGTGGTCTACCCGGTGCGCGGGGCTGGCGGATACCAGCTCTTCGGGATAGCTCCCGCTCCGGTGTTCGACCTCGCGCAGCGGCTGCCGGACTTCGCCGACGACATCGCGTTCCCGCAGCCCAGCGACGTCCTGCGGTATCGGGCGATCGATCGCGACGAATACGACCGCACCCGCTCGGAGGTGGAGGTCGGGCATTTCCGCTACCGGATCCGCGACGTGGAGCTGGTCCCGGCGGAACTGCTCGCCGACCCGGACGCGGTGAACGGCCGGCTATTGGAGGTGCTGTACCGGTGAGCTTCCTGATCGTGCGCTCGGGCGGCTTGTCCACGACCGTCCAGGACACCGGTCGAGACGGGCGGTACGCCATTGGAATGCCGCCGTCGGGGGCCGTGGACCAGTATTCCTTCGCGGTGGCAAACCTGCTCGTCGGCAACCCGGACGGGGCTGCTGCCCTGGAAGCGACGTACCTCGGGCCGGAACTGGAATTCACCGACTCGCGCACCGTCGCGGTGACCGGCGCGGACAGCGGCATTTCGATCAACGGGGAACCCGCCTCACCTTGGCAGGCGTTGCGGGTATCGGCAGGTGACGTGCTGGCGGTCCAACAGGTCCGGGCTGGTGCCCGTCCGTACGTCGCAGTCGGCGGCGGTATCGACGTGCCTCCCTACCTGGGCTCGCGCTCGACCTACATGCTCACCGGTATCGGGGGTTTCCAGGGACGTGCGCTGATCAGCGGCGACCAGCTGCCGCTCGGTGAGCCCGGACCGGCCCCGGCGGCCGGCACCGAGGTGCCCGAGGAGCTGCGCCCGGATTTCCCGGCGGCGACCGAACTCCGGTTCGTCGTCGGGCTGTGCGCCTACCGGTTGACCGAGCGCGCGTTGGAATCGTTTCTCAGCACGGAGTGGAAGGTCACCAAGGACGCCGACCGGGTCGGGTACCGGCTGCGCGGCGGATCGCTGGAGTTCATCGCACGGGAGCAGCCGTTCGGTGCGGGCAGCGACCAGGCCAACGTCGTCGACCTCGGCTACCCGATCGGCTCGGTACAGGTTCCCGGCGGCGACGAGCCGATCGTCCTGCTCAACGACGCGGTCACCGGCGGTGGGTACGCCACCATCGGCACGGTGATCTCCGTGGACCGGGACCGCATGGCGCAAACCAGGACCGGGGGGCGGGTGCGTTTCGTGCCGGTGGACGTCGAGGCGGCGATGGCTGCCCGACAGCAGCGGCGTGCACGTCTAGAGAAGGCGCGGGCGGCGGTCGCACCCGCTTAGCGCCGTTCAAGGGGGAGTCGATGTCTACAGTGGATGCTCAACTGCCGGGGGTCTTCTACCGGCGACCGTCGCCCGACGCGGACCCGTTCATCGAACCCGGCAGTGTTGCCCGGCCGGGCCAGACGCTGGGGCTCATCGAGGTGATGAAGACCTTCAACGAGGTCAAGGCGGACCGGGCCTACCGCGTCAGCAAGGTCCTGCTCGACGACGGCGACGAGGTGGACGTGGGCCAGACGATGTTCGAGGTTGATGAGCCATGACCGGGCTGCGGCGAGTGCTGGTGGCCAACCGCGGCGAGATCGCCGTTCGGATCATCCGCGCGTGCCACGCTGCGGACATCGAAGCGGTGGCGGTCTACTCCGATGCCGACGAGCACACGCGGTGGGTGCAGATGGCCGACGATGCGGTGCACATCGGCCGGTCCGCCGCGCAGAAGTCCTACCTGGACCCGGACGCGCTGCTCAAGGCGGCGCGGTCGACCGACGTGGACGCGGTGCACCCGGGCTACGGATTCCTGTCGGAGAACGCCGCCTTCGCCCGGGCGATCGATGAGGCCGGCATGGTGTTCATCGGGCCACCTCCGGCTGTCCTGGAGCAGATGGGCGATAAGGCGGCCGCGCGGCGCGCCGCTGAGGCCGCTGGCGTCCCGGTGGTGCCCGGCAGCGGCCCGATCACCGATCCGGCGAACGCGCCGCGGGCGGCTCTGGAGCTCGGGTTCCCGCTGCTGCTCAAAGCAGCCGCGGGTGGTGGAGGCCGGGGGATCCGGCCGGTCCGCGATGCCGAAGAACTGCTGGACGTGCTGCCCGGAGCCCAGGCAGAGGCGCGTTCGGCGTTCCGGGACGCGACAATCTACCTCGAGCGCGCGGTTCCCAACGCGCGGCACGTCGAGGTGCAGGTGCTCGCGGACGAGCAGGGGAACGTGGTGCACCTCTTCGAACGGGACTGCTCGGTGCAGCGGCGCCGGCAGAAACTACTCGAGGAGGCGCCCGCACCGGCCCTGCGCGAGACGACCCGGCAAACCATCACCTCGGCGGCGGTGCGACTGGCCGAGCACGTCGGTTACCGCAACGCCGGCACCGTGGAGTTCCTAGTCGACAGCGATGAGAACTTCTACTTCATCGAGATGAACGCCCGCGTCCAGGTCGAGCACCCGATCACCGAGGCGATCACCGGCGTGGACGTCGTCGCGGAGCAGCTGCGAATCGCCGGTGGTGCCCCGCTCGCGCTGGACCAGGACTCGATCGAGCGCCGGGGTGCCGCCATCGAACTGCGCATCAACGCCGAAGACCCGGCGCGCGCGTTCACCCCAACTCCTGGCCATGTAACCGCACTGCACCTGCCCGGCGGCCCGGGTGTGCGGGTCGACACGGGTATTTCGCAGGGGGATCGGATCAGTCCATTCTACGATTCACTCATCGCGAAGCTCATCTGCTGGGGGACGGACCGCCAGCAGGCCTACGCCAGGGCGCGGCAGGCGCTCGCCGAGTTCCACGTCGAAGGTGTCGCGAGCACGGTGGCGCTGCACCGCCGGCTGACCAGCAACGCGGAACTCGCCGACGGCCCGGTCCACACATTGTGGCTGGAGGAGGTTCTCGCCGACGACTGACCGCCTTGCCCGGATACCGGTGGGACGACGCTCCTAACTTGGTCACCACTGCCCGTCGGAGGCCATGCGCGCCTGGAAACCCTCACCCGTGCGGGGGCTGTGGTGGATTCGGAAGCGTGGTGTTCCCACGTCGTTGCACGGACCAAGCGATCGCGGATTGTAGCGTCGCGGCCATGCAGATCAGGACAGCGCTTCTCGGGGTGGTCGGCATCGTGGGGCTGGTGGCGGCGGGATGCAGCGGCCCAGAACTGGACAGCGCGGTCTTCGCCGACACGCCCAAGGCGGTTCTGGCGCCACCGCAGTTCAACGTCCTGCCGGGTATGCCACCCCCGCTCGTCCAGGGTGACGTTTACTCGGCAGCCCGTCCCGGCCACCTGTCGGAAGCGATGAACGGCGTGCGCAACCTGGTGTACGTGCCCAACAGCCTGGATGGCACGGTCTCGGTGATCGACCCGAACACCTTCAAGGTCGTGGACGCCTTTCCCGGGGGCGAGGAACCGCAACACGTGGTTCCGTCCTACGACCTGAAGACGCTCTACGTCACCGCGGACAAGGTGCCGGCCGGAACGCTCACCCCGATCGATCCGAAGAGCGGGAAGCCCGGAACTCCGTTGCCGATCCAGGACCCGTACAACCTGTACTTCACCCCGGACGGCCGCTCGGCGATCGTCGTCGCCGAGTACTACAAGCGCCTGGACTTCTACGATCCGCACACCTGGCAGCCGCAGGGCAAGCTGCACGTCCCGGACTGCGCCGGGGTCAACCACATGGACTTCACCGCCGACGGCAAGTACGCGCTGGTGACGTGCGAGTTCGCCAACAAGATGATCGTGCTCGACGTCGCCAGCCGTCGGCAGGTGCGCGCCTTCCAGCTCGACCGCGTCCCCGACGGGATGCCGCAGGACAGCCGGCTCGCGCCGGACGGCAAGACGTTTTACGTGGCCGACATGATGGCCGGCGGCGTGTACCTGTTCGACGGTGCGGCGAACCAGCAGATCGGTTTCGTACCCACCGGCAAGGGCGCGCACGGGATCTACTTCTCCCGGGATTCGCGACGAGCGTTCGTCGCCAACCGCGGGGAGGGCAGCGTGTCGGTCCTGGACACCACGACCCACCAGCCCATCGGCAAATGGCACATCCCCGGCGGCGGAAGCCCGGACATGGGCGGGGTTTCCGCGGACGGCAAGCAGCTGTGGTTGTCCGGGCGATACCACAACGAGGTCTACGTGTTCGACACCGACACAGGCCAACTCCTGGCCCGAATTCGAGTCGGCGCCGGGCCACACGGTCTGACCTACATGCCGCAGCCAGGCCGGTACTCCCTCGGACACACCAGCAACCTCCGCTGAAGCCAGCGATCACCTGACGTTGTATCCGTTGCGTTTGTGACCACCAGTTGAGCACGAACGGTTTCGCGGGCGGTTCTCGCTGTCGTGTGGTGGCGCGGAGCAATGGAGCGGGGTCGTTTCCGGCCACGAGGGGTTGACTGGCCAGAGCTAGAACGCTAAATCGACACAGCTTCGCTGGTGGCGCTGATCGACGTCACGTGATGCCTTGCTATGGGCATTTTACGCCGACCTCGGACGGTCGCTCGCAGTGGACAAGCGGACCCGCAGCCAGGCAATCCAGCTACTCCGCAAGGCTGAAAACCTTGCCCCGCAGCGTGTTCGGAACATGCCGTTTGTGCGGGAAACCATAGCGGACCTGGTGCAGCGGGCGCAGCGCAACTCGGTCGGCCGCGAGCTTCGCGGAATGGCGTACCGCATGGGAATCACCCTTTAGCCCAACTAGGGCACCTATTCACGGAGAAAACTCCGCGTACGTCGCTACTCCTAGCTTGATCAGTGCGGGCGCTGCGGTTCGTTGTTAACCGGCCTGCACCGAGCGTGGAGGTGACGGAATTGGGAAACCAGCCGGATACGGCACTGCGTGGTGCCGTGCAATACGCACCGCATCCGTTCCACTGGCTTCCGGCTGCTGGCGCACGGCACGCGAGCGCCGACTCGCAACAGCTGGGGCACAGATACGCCCCCGGCGCCGAGGTCACGACCCTGTGCGACAAGCGCGTCAAGGCCGAGTCAGGCGAGATTGCCTGGTTGTGGGAGACGTGCCCGGACTGCAACGCGGCGGCGCACGTGCTCGCCCGGTGCCCGATGCCGCCGGTGGCGGGTGCGCGATGAACGCGCAGGTGCAATCGCAGCTCCACGAGTTGTTGGTGCGTGCCTCGGCTGTGCTGGAGGACCTCGCCGACGACGTGCGCGAGCAGACCGTCACCGACGAGCGGTACACCGAAACCGCGGTGCTGATGTACGAGATTGCAGAGCTGCTGCGGGACCAGAGCGCGACCTACGTTCCGCCGCGCGTAATCGACGGCGAGAGGACAGGCCGATGATCGCCGGGTTGATTGCGACGAGTCTGCTCGGCGTTGGCGGGTTCGCGGTGTGGGCGACGTTCTACTACGCCCCGGCGCGGCACGCCGGTGGCGGTGAGGGTGCGTTGACGGGTTGCTTATCTGGTCGCGCGGGTGGAGGCCGAGGCTCGTGGACGTGGCCGGCATCGCCTGCGCGAGCCGGTCGTAATGCGTGGCGATCTGGCCGATGCGCTCGCCGTCGAGGAAACCCGGCACCTGCCACTGGTCGAGTCTGGTTTGCCGGTTGATGACCGGGAAGCGATGGCGCGGCATCCGGGAATGCTGCGGCGGCTGCTTGCCGCCCTGCAAGGCCTGTAGACCCGGTTCGGTGTTGTGAATCCCTCCCCCCGACGGGCACCGGGCCGTTCGGTCGACCGGTGCACCGCCCCTCGGTGCATCGGTCGACCGGTTCCAACCCTTGCGTGGCACGACGTACTCGACGGCCGTGGTGGGGCCGATGCGCGGCCGCGCGCGCTGGGGCGCTACTAGGTAACTGGACCCGGTACCGGGTTCTTCGACCGGAACGAATTGCTGGGTAGAGGAGTTTGACGTTTTTTGGGCTGAACATCGCTGCTCGATGTGACATCGACTCATGGCTGATCCTGGTGGTTAATTGGTTTAGGCTGCCAGGCTGAGTTCGAGGCGGGCGAGGTGGCTGGTGCGGGTCCGGTCGAGCGGGTGGCTGTTCCACCA